>CAZNOA010000378.1:0-1949 GCA_964574565.1 uncultured Halobellus sp.
CAGCATTTTTAGCTAACGACACCGCTTTGCTCGTGAAGCGGGAGATCTTCGACATCAAGCATCGCCGATTTCCCGCTTCACTTCCTTTGATTTGACGACCTATTCCGCCGCCTTACAGCGATTCACCAGAGCCAAATATAAACGACAGCTAGATGATGACTCTGTAGGTTCGTCAGCCACAGAGCGTCAGAACTTCTCCAGCAACTCCCCGTAGAAGTCGTTGTCTCGGTCGGTGGCGAGCTTCTCGACGATGAGCTCCGGCGTCGACCGCGCGAGGTGTCCCTTGCGGGGCGAGCGGTTCACCTTCAGTTCGCCGTCGACGAGCCCCTCAGCCTCGATCCCGTCGACGGCGATCTCGAAGTCGGCGGCGTCGCGGATTTCGCGGGCCAGGTGAGAGACGAACACCGCGGTGGCGTCCTGTCCGTCGAGCGCTTCCAGGATACCGGCGATGATCTTCGCGGAGGCGCCGGGCTCCGTGATCGACTCCAGTTCGTCGACCAAGACGAGCCGACCGTCCGCACCTTCGACGAGGTCGCCGAAGTCGCGCAGGGTCGCCTCGAATGCGCCCGCGTCGAGGGTTCCCTGCGATTTCGCGTAGTAGTGGACCTCCTCGAAGCGCTCGACCGTCGCCGACTCGGCGGGGACGGGCATTCCCATCTGCGCGAGGACGACGACGAGGGCGACGAGATCGAGCGTCGACGTCTTCCCGCCGGAGTTGACCCCGGAGAGCAGCGTGGCGCCCGAGACGGCGTAGTCGATCGGCTCGACCGCGTCGAAGTCGACGTCGAGCAGCGGAGACCGACCGCCCTCGATGCGGAAGCCGGGGCTCGCGCGGGTGTCGAGGGCGCCCCCGCCCGGGCCGACCACCTCGGGCATCACGCAGTCGAAGTCGCGGGCGAACCGGGCGATTGCCAGTTCGACGTCGAGTTCGAGGGCGTCACGCACCAGCTCCTCCACGGGCTCCCGCAGCTCGCCGAGGTCGGTCGCGAGCTCCGATTTGAGCCGCGCCGCGCGCCGGTCCCGCGCCGCCGCGAGTTCGGTTCGGAGGCGAGAGACCGCCGTCTCGTCGTGGTCGACCGGAAACGAGGGGTCGCCGCCGAAGACGCGGTCGGCGAGCTCCGCCTCCTCCGGCGCCAAGCGGAGCGCGTCGGCGAGGTGCTCGCGGGCGCTCGCCATCGCCTCGTCGTACTCGTCGGCCAGCTCGCGGTCCAGAAGCGAGTCGACGCGCGCGCCCTGCTCGACCAACGAGAGGAAATCGGTCCCCTCGATGGTGACGTCGCGCTCGCGGATCGCCTCTCTGAGCCGGTCGTCGGCGACGGACTCCGCCGTCGACACCGCGGCGTCGAGGTCGTCGACGGCGGCGGTGAGCCGGGCCAGCTCGTCGTCGCCGACGATCGTTCCGTCGTCGTCGAGCCGCGCGAGCGCGTCGCGGAGCGTGTCGAGGTCGGCGGGCGACTCCGCCGTGATCCCCGCGGCCTCGTGGACCGCCGCGGCCGCCTCCAACCGCTCGCGGTTCTCGGCGAAGAAGGCGAGCAGCCGCTCCGGCACCGTCTCTGCGGGCGTCTCCAACGCGTCCGGCCGGACGTGTACGTCGCCCTCGACGTCGAGGCCCGCGAACGACTCGTCGAGGACGACCACGGTCGCGTACGAGCGCGCGAGCTCCGAGACGTCGCGGGCGTCTTCGACCGTCTCGACCGAGAGCTCCGGCACCGCGGACTCCGCGCGAGCGAGCGTCTCGGCGTCGGCGGTCGCCAGACAGCGGTCCCGCACGCGGGCCGTCGGCGGATCGGTGAGGGGTTCGACGCCCGCGAGCGCCTCGCGGACCGCGGGATCGGGCTCGCGTTCGATCGCGCGCTCGACGAACGACTGCGCTTCCGCGATCCGCGAGGCCGAAGCGCTCGGGTAGAACGTCTCTAACCGCTTTGCGGCGTAGTCGGTGACGGTCCGGT
>CAZNOA010000379.1:0-1949 GCA_964574565.1 uncultured Halobellus sp.
GGTGACCGCCTCGATGGCGACGACTCCGCCGTTGCGGTCGCCGGTCTTGATGTCGATGAGCCCCTTCCCGTTGCGCGACTGAAGGCGGTACTCGTCGAGGTCGGAGCGCTTCCCGTACCCGTTTTCGGTGACGGTCAACACCCAGTTGTGATACTCGTCGTCGATGGCGGCGACGCCGGCGACTCGGTCCCCCTCGCGGAGGTCGATGCCGATCACGCCGCGGGCGGTTCGGCCCATCGCCCGCGCCTCGCTCTCGTCGAATCGGATCGCCATCCCGTTGCGGCTTCCGATGACGATGTCGCGGTCGCCGTCGGTCACCTCGACGTCGACGAGCTCGTCGCCGTCCTCCAGTCGGATCGCCCGGATCCCGGTCGACCTGATATTACTGAACTGATCGACGGCAGTCCGCTTGATGTAGCCGTCGCGGGTGACCATCGTCAGGAACTCGTCGTCGCGTAAGTCCTCGGTGTTGACGACCGCCTCGATCTCCTCGCCGTCGCCGAGATCGAGGAGGTTCACCGCGGACTTCCCGCGGGCCGTGCGGGACATTTCTGGTATCTGATACGTCTTCAGCTCGTAGATCTGTCCGTGGTTGGTGAAGACGAGCAGGTAATCGTGAGAGTTGGCGGCAAACACCGACGAGACCCGGTCCCCCTCCTTGAGGCCGGTGCCGATGATCCCCTTCCCGCCGCGGTTCTGCGCCCGGAACGTGTCGAGCGACATCCGCTTGATGTAGTCGTCCTCGCTCATCAC
Organism: uncultured Halobellus sp.; assembly: GCA_964574565.1. GTDB lineage: Archaea > Halobacteriota > Halobacteria > Halobacteriales > Haloferacaceae > Halorubrum. The sequence goes on from CAZNOA010000379.1 coordinate 754, forward strand.
GACGACGCACTCCTCTTCCGGGATGAGGTCCTCGTGAGTGACGTCGCCGACGTCCTCGATGAAGCTCGTGCGGCGCTCGTCCGCGTACTCGTCTCGGATCGACTGCAGCTCCTCGACGATCACGGCGTCGAGCTCGTCGGGATCGTCGAGGATCGTCTCGAGCCGCTCGATCCGCGCGGTGACGTCTTCGTACTCGGACTCGATCTCTTGGGTCTCCATCGACGTCAGCGAGCCGAGCTGCATCCGAACGATGTGTTCCGCCTGCGGCTCGGTGAACTCGTACTGCGTCGATAAGGCCGCCTTCGCGGCGTCGCGGTCGTCGGAGTCCTGAATCGTCTCGACGACGCTGTCGACGTTTTCCAGCGCCTTCAGCCGTCCCTCGAGGATGTGCGCGCGGTCTTCTCGCTCGGCGAGCTCGTGTTCGGAGCGCCGACGGACGACTTCGCGGCGATGCTCGACGTAGTGTTCGAGCGTCTCTTTCAGATCGAGCACCTGCGGCGCGCCGTCGACCAGCGCGAGGTTGATGACCCCGAACGTCCGCTCGAGATGGCTCTCCAACAGCTGGTTTTTAACGACTTCGGCCATCGCGTCGCGTTTGAGATCGACGACGACGCGGATCCCGTCGCGGTCGGACTCGTCGCGGAGGTCACGGATCCCTTCGATCGCGCCCTCGTTGACGTCCTCGGCGATCCGCTCGACGAGCCGCGACTTGTTCTGCTGGAAGGGGAGCTCCGAGATGACGATCTGGCCCTCCTCCTCGTCGACCTCGAACTCGGCGCGGACGCGGACCCGACCCCGACCGGTCTTGTACGCCTTGTGGACGGCGCTCCGCCCGACGATGTTCGCGCCCGTCGGGAAGTCGGGCCCCTTGACGTGTTCCATCAGGTCCTCGACGGTCGCGTCCGGGTTCTCGATCAGCTCGACGGTCGCGTCGACGACCTCGCCGAGGTTGTGCGGCGGGATGTTCGTCGACATCCCCACGGCGATCCCGGACGAGCCGTTGACGAGCAGGTTCGGGAACGCCGACGGCAACACCTCCGGCTCCTCCAGGCGGTCGTCGTAGTTGGCCTTGAAATCGACCGTGTCGCGCTCGATGTCGGCGAGCAGTTCCTCGGCGATGGGGGCCATCCGGGCCTCCGTGTACCGCATCGCGGCCGGCGGGTCGCCGTCGACGGAGCCGAAGTTCCCCTGTCCGT
>CAZNOA010000380.1:0-1945 GCA_964574565.1 uncultured Halobellus sp.
GTGTCCTCGGAGTCGATGAAGATACAGCCGCCTTCGAGGCCGCCGTTCTCCCTCGAGAGCTGAACGTTGACGGCCATCTGGTGGGTCACCTGCGACTTCCCGGACCCGAACTCGCCGTACACCTCGGTGATCGACTGCGTCTCGATACCGCCGCCGAGCAGGTCGTCGACCTCGTCGATCTGCCACGAGAGCTTCCCGATCTCCTGGCGCCGTTCGAGCACGGTCGCGCCCGTCTCGAAGCCGCCGACGTCGGCGGCATCTCGTGCGGCGTTGATGATGTCGGCGGCCGACGACTCGCCGATGTCGGCGGTGTTGGACATCTCGCCTGGGCTCGCAACGGCGATCGACTGGTAGCTCTCGAACCCGTTTTCGACGAGCTTGTCTGCGGTGGCGGGGCCGACTCCGGGGAGGTCCTCGAGTTCGTCTTCTGGCATGTACCCGACCCTTGTTCGGCTTCGGGTATAAAGGCTGGTTTACACCCTAGTGAAAGTGAAACGCGCAGCCGAACGGCGCTCTGTAATGGCTCGGCTTCGGTGATAAGCGTCCGGAGGGGGAGGTCGGCTCGGCGTCGCGGCGAAACTGGTCACCGAGGTGGGTCGTTCAGAAGCCCACGCGGCGGACGTAGTCGAGCTCGCGGATCTCGACGAGCAGGTCGCCGGGCAGCTCCGCGTCGGTGATCACGTACAGCTTCGGGTCGTCCGTGAACTCGGGATCCTCGCTCAACACCTGTCGGATCGAGACGCCGCGGTCGGCCAGAATCCCGGTCACCTCGGCGACGATTCCCGCCTCGCCGGCGGACGCGACCTCGATCGTCAACACGGTGAGATCGAGGACGGGCGCGAGATCCATCAGGCTCGGCACCGACGAAATGTTGGTGAAGATGCGCTTCAGGTCGGGGTCGGCCAGTATCGCGTCGGTCGTCGAGTCGACGACGCGCCGGTCGACGTCGAGCTCGCGCGCGATTCCGGTGTAGGGGATCTCGATCCCGCCGGAGACGACGCGGCCGTCCTCGTTGACGGAGAAGCCGCGCTCCAAGAACAGCCTGATCACGGCCTGCTGGCTGGGGGACCCCTCGAACTTCTCGAGGATCTCGTCGAACATGCGTTACTACGGATGGTCGTTACGGGCGTTTAAAAAGCGGGGTGTCGCGCGGGCGTCAGTTCGCGACCGCGGAGTAGACGCCGCCGAGGACCGCGCCGTAAGCGACGTGGCCGACGAGGCTCTCGACGCCGATGTTCGGCAGCGGCGGTGCGCCCGGGAAGCCGACGGCGCTCAGCCAGATCGGCATCACGATCACCGCGAGCGCGAGCCACACGAGGAGGCCGTAGCCGGCACCGGCGCCGACGCTCGCGCCGACCGAGTCGCCGAGGTCGGGCTTGAGGCCCGCGGCCGCGGCGAACACGACGCCGAGGACCGCGCCGTGAGACATGTGGATCGCCCAGCCGACGGCGCCGGCGGGCCCCTCGACGCCGTACATCGCCGGAATGCCCATCTGCAGGACCCCCGGCGTCATCATCGTCATCAGTGCGCCGAAGACGAGGGCGCCGCCGAGCCCGCCGGCGACGCCGGCCTTCCAGTTCCCGGTGTCCGTCGATACGTCGGTCGCTGTCGCGGTTTCGGTTGCCATAGCGGTTCGTTTGACGGCGAACATCCGGTAATGTATGCCGCTAACGTGTGTTCTCAGCGCACAGCCCCAAACGGATTATATACCGTCGCACGCACCGATATGGGGAAGTATTGCCCCCTGCTCCCCGGCGACGACGGTCGTCGCTCGCTGGTGACTACGTTCGCCCACTCCGGGCGACCACTTCCGCTGCGCCACCCCACCCCTTTTAGCCGATGGCGCCGAACGTCGTCCCGTGCCAGGGCCGTCACACCTGCGGTTCTTCCCGTACGAGGAGCCGTATCCCAACCAGCGCGAGGCGATGGACAGGATCGCCAACGC
>CAZNOA010000381.1:0-1942 GCA_964574565.1 uncultured Halobellus sp.
TGATACGGGTAGGATCCCTCCTACACACATTAGGGAATATAAGGTAATTATTCATCAGGGGTGAATAACCCTTGTCAGGGAGGACGTTTGATCAGCCATATCTCTCCGTGACACAGATTGACACTCTTTTGCCCCTGAAATTGGGTAGTACCGCCGAAGACAGCGCCTGTTCAGTTGAACATCTCCGACGCTACCGGTTTCTGATAGATTCCGTTTCGGATCGGAATTCACCTCTGGGGGTCGCCTCTCGGGCCTCCGCGGCGCCTTGCTTGCGGGACGAACGCGTCACTCCTCGAGCGGGGTGTACGTCCCGTTGATATCCCACTCGTGGATGCAGTAGACGTCGCCCGGGTCGTCGACGATTCGCCAGCCCGTCGCGTCGGAGTCCCAGCGCTCCTCGCGGCCGCACAGCTCGCAGGCCCGTTCCTGTGGCGGACTGATGGTGACGGTCATACTCGTACGATGGGGGCCGCTCAGGAAAAGGATACCGCCAGCGAGGAGGCGTCCGAATCGACCGATCGATCACGCCTACCGGCGACCGGACGAACGGTCCGCCGACGAGACTCGCTACCCTCGTCGAGCAGCGAGGCGGGCGAAACTCAGCAGCGCGAGCATCGCCGCGGCGAGTCCGAATCCGGGGACGTCGTATGCGGTCGACCGGATCGGTGCGTTCTCGTACCCGGGCGTGTCCGGCTCGGAGAGGGACTCGCCCGCCTCATCGCTGTCCTCGGCCGGAACTCGGTCGACGGCCGGCTCGGTGTCAGTCGACGGTTCGGTGTCGGTGGGCGTTTCTGCGGCGGCGACGTCGTGGTGTACCGCTCCCGTTCCGTCCGGGTCGGCGTCCGGATGATCGCGATACGGCGCGTTGAGGTTCGCCACGGCGCGAACGCGACTCCCCGAACCGACGACGTCGGAGGCGACCGGGTCGCCGGTGACCTCGCGCGGTCCGACGCTCGGTGGCGTCGTCCCGTCTGAAGCGCCCGCTCCGCTGCCTGAGACGCTGCCGGTGGATGCGCCAGTGTCAGCGCCATCGGCTGCGCCCCCGCCGCTACCGCTGCCGGTCGCGCCTCCGTCGCTGCCGCCGCCGGCGGCGGCTCCGTCACTACCGCCGCCGTCGACCGGATCGGAGGGTGCGTCGGCGTCAACGTAGGTGAGGTCCGCGGTCACGGTGTGGTCGTCCTCGGGGTCGGCGACCGATCGGAGGCGGTCGTCGGCGACGCGGAAGGCCGCAGTGAACGCCTCACCGTCGGCGGGTTCCTCGTCCGTCGGAATGGCGTCGGCGCCGTCCGCAACCAAGTAGAGTCCGTCCTCGTCGACGTGAACGCTCGCGTCTTCCGGAGCCGGACCGATGTCGTCAGTGTCGCTCATGCGGGTGAGAGTCGGCTCCGAGTCGGCAGTGGACGGACCCGACACGGTCGTCGAGTTCGCGGTGATTCCGAAATCGAATCCGTCGAATCGCTCAAGGTCGGCGCCGACCTCGAGCGTGGCGTTTTCCGCCGCCGGCAAGCCCGTGAGACCAGAGGCGTCGACCGCATACACGACCGTCTCAGAGCTGTTGACGGTCGTCGAACTCGTCAGCGTGTCAGCGTCGATAGCCTCGCGGACGTCGGACGTGGTATCGAGAGCGTCCGGATCGACAGCGTCTGTCGTATAGGTCGTCACGCCATCCGTCGACCGAGGTTCGACAGTGAACGTCGTGGTATCGGCGGTCGTCACGCTACCGTGTGCGGATCGAACGGCGAGTTCGTAGGTGCCCGGGCGAAGCGTTTCGTTCGCCCCAGACGTCTGGACCGATTCGACGGTTCCACCCGGGCCGACAGTGACGAGATCTTCTACGAGAGTGTCGTCGCCCACCGCGTACGTGTTCAGCGTGACCGGGATGGTTCCGTTCCCTGCCGTGGTGAGGTTGACTGTTGCGGTCGTTGATTGGTCAGTTGTGTTT
>CAZNOA010000382.1:0-1938 GCA_964574565.1 uncultured Halobellus sp.
TCGAGCGCCCAGCCGGTGTCGACGACGAACGCGAAAAGCAGCGCGCCGGCGACGAAGTCGAGTTGGTCGAGCCCCGGGAACGCCGCGCCGCGCTCGCGCCCGGAGCGTCGCTTGAGGAACGAGGCACCGATGTCGCCGCACATCGCGCCGAACGCGAGCGCGAACGCCGCCGGCAGCGTGAACGTCGGGAGATCGATCCCGAGGGCGGCGCCGGCCGGGTCGTTGAGCGCGTTGAGTACGAGCGCGAGGGCGACGCCGACGAGGGTGCCGGCCGCGGTCCCACGCCACGTCTTCCCGTCGCCGAGCACCCGGGCGCCGCGCCACTCCCGGCCGCCGTCGATGGGACGCCCGCCGCCGGCGAGCACCGCGGCGTTGTTCGGTACGTACGCGGGTACCATCGCCCAGAACGCCGTCGCAACGAGCGAGCCGATCATGTCCGGTCCACGCCCGTCTGGGTTTTATAAACCACGGATCCGCGCGGCGAGCGGGGAACCGCCGGGGGCGTCGCGGCGACACCGGCCGACCGTCGCTGTCGACAAAGGTGAAGTCGGTTCCGCCCCCATGTCACCGTATGATCCCCCCGATCGCCCGGCGTTTCGTCGCCGGGGAGAGCGTACCGGAGGCCCTCGAACACGCCCGAGCGTGCAACGAGGACGGCATCGCGGTCATCTTGAACCTCCTCGGCGAGCATTACGACGACCCGGCGGACGCCCGCGCCGACGCCGACGCCTACCTCGCGCTGCTCGATGACATCGCCGACAGCGGCCTCGACGCCTGTGTCTCGGTGAAGCCCTCGCAGATCGGGCTCGACGCCTCCCCGGAGCTGTTCGAGGAGCACTACCGCGAGATCGTCGCTCGCGCCCACGAGCTGGACGCCTTCGTCTGGTGTGACATGGAGGACGCCGACACGACCGACGCGACGCTCGACGCCTTCGAGTCGATCGCCGAGGAGTACCCGTGGAGCGTCGGCCAGTGTCTGCAGTCGAACCTCAAACGAACCCACGAGGACCTCGCCCGGCTCGTCGACGTCCCCGGGAAGATCCGGCTCGTCAAGGGAGCCTACGACGAGCCGCCGGCCATCGCGTACACCGACAAGGCGCGGGTCAACGAGGCGTTTCGCGACGACCTGACGCTCCTGTTCGAGCGGCGCGACCGGGGGGTCGCCGTCGGCAGCCACGACCCGGCGATGATCGCGCTCGCAGACCGGCTCGCTCGCGAACACGGCACCGAGTACGAGGTACAGCTGCTGATGGGCGTCCGCGACGACGCCCAGCGCGACCTCGCCGCGCAGGGGATCGACGTCCACCAGTACGCCCCGTACGGCGACAAGTGGCTGTCGTACTTCTACCGACGGGTGCGCGAGCGCAGAGAGAACCTCGCGTTCGCCCTCCGTGCGATCGTCGGACGGTAGCTTCCCCGGGGTTGCGGAGCGGTCGTTCCGTCGCGATCCGGGCGGCGACTCCATCGGGACCGACGGTCCGGCACCGATCGAGCCCTTCGATTGTCGACACGTAGAAGCCCTCTTAAGGGACCCCACCACATAGGCAATCGATAGATGTCCACGTGGAAACGCGACTTCGCCAGCGGTCTCATCGTGCTGGCACCGCTGATCGTCCTCCTCCTCGTCATTAGATGGATCTACCGGTATATCGCGTCGATCCCGCTCATCGACGGGCTTCAACCCGCGATCATCCCCCCGCCGTTAGAGCCGATCTCCCGCGTGATCATCGCGCTCGCCGTGTTCGCGACGCTCGTCCTCGCGGTCGGCTACTTCATGCGGACGACGCTCGGCCGCGTCGCGGAGTCGACGATGGACGGCATGATAAACCGAATTCCGGCCCTTCGCGTGGTGTACAACGCCTCGAAACTCGCGATCGAAACGGCGGTCTCCGGCACGGACGAGCTCCAGAGTCCGGTGTACCTCGAGACGTGGCCCGG
>CAZNOA010000383.1:0-1930 GCA_964574565.1 uncultured Halobellus sp.
GACGTGACGGCCGCGGTGCCGCGCGGCGTGACGTTCTGTACGTTCCACTACGCCGACCCCCTGATCAACTCGCTCACCGGGGACGCGCTCGATCCGGTCGCGAAGATCCCGGAGTTCAAACACTCCGCGGTCGCGGTCGAACCGGCAGACGCCGCTGGGAGCGCGGACTGACGACGACCGTTCCCCAGCTGCACACCCCGATGGTCGGTCGCCCGTCAGCCGACGAATAAACCGTATCAGCGGCGATATTTTGACCTTATCAGTTATATCGATCTGTTGAACTGGGTCCGGTATGGCGACAGCTCACGGGTACGGGCGGGACGACTTCGGTCAGGGCGGGTTGAACGACCAGATCGACGCCGACACGCTCGTCGCCGAGGTCGGCCTCGACGCCGAGGAGATACGCTGGCGAAAGCGGTTCCTCGGCTTCGACGAGGACGACGTGCGGCGGCTACGACGGTACGAGACGGCGTTCACGGACAACGCTGACCGGGTCGCCGACGACTTCTACGAGAACCTCGTCGAGCACGACCAGACGATGGCCGTGATCGGGCGGTCGGAAAAAGGGATCGACCAGCTCAAACGAACCCAGTCGGCGTATCTCGTGACACTCGCCGGCGGGGAGTACGGTCCGGACTACTTCCGGGACCGGGCCCGGATCGGGAAGATCCACGACGAACTGGAGATGCCGATGAAACACTACCTCGGCCAGTACGGGGTCTACTACGACCTGATTCTGCCGCTGGTCGGCGACCGACTCACGGCGTCGCTCACGGAGCGGGTGATCGACGCGATTGGTGTCGGCGACGACGACCGCGGCGGAGACGACGCCGCGACCGAGGACGGGGATGCCGACGGCGACGAAGCCGCCGTCGCGGCCGCCGTCGAGGCCGAGGTCGACGACGCAATCGAGGACGTGCTCTCGATCCTCCGGATCATCAACCTCGACATGCAGGTCGTCACGGACACGTACATCCACTCGTACAGTCAGAAGCTGGAGGACGCGATCGACCGCAACGAGCAACTGATGCGGGAGGTCCAACGCGAAGTGCAGGACCCGATAGACGAGCTACAGAGCTCCTCGGACGATGTCGCCGCCAGCGCCGCGGAGATCAGCGGAGCCGCCGAAGACCAGGCGGACCGGATACGCGAGGTCTCCTCGGAGGTCGCGAACCTCTCGGCGACGGTTCAGGAGGTGGCGTCGACCGCCGACGAGGTCGAGCGAACGAGCAGCCGCGCGGAATCGCTCGCGGGCGACGGAACGGACGCCGCCGACGACGCAGCCGAGGTGATGGACGATATCGGCACCGCCGTGAGCGAGGTGACCGACGACGTCGAACGGCTTCAGCGCCGCGTGGGCGAGATCGATGGGTTCGTCGACGCGATCAACGGCATCGCCGACCAGACCAACCTGCTCGCGTTGAACGCCTCGATCGAGGCCGCCCGCGCTGGCGAGGCCGGCTCCGGGTTCGGCGTGGTCGCCGACGAGATCAAGTCGCTCGCCGGAGAGTCGCAGAGCCACGCGAGCGACATCGAGGCGATGGTCGAGGGGATCCAGAGCGACACCGAAGAGACCGTCGGGAGCCTCGGCGACACGACGGAGCGTGTCGACGAGGGAGCCGCTCGGGTCGAAGACGCCCTGCAGAGCCTGACGGACATCGCCGGGGCAGTGACCGAGACCGGGGCCGGCATCGGTGAGGTCTCGGACGTGACCGACGAACAGGCTGCGGCGGCAGAAGAGATCGCCGCCACGGTGGACGAAGTGGTCCGTCAGTCGAACCGCGTCTCGACCGAGATCCAAGAGTTGGCGGCCGCTAACGAGCAGCAGGCAGCGATGGTCTCCGAGGTCGACGCTGCGGTGCAGCGACTCGACGACGGCGGCGCACGCGCGGACGGCGGAGCCGTCACCGAACCGGAGACGCGGAGCGAC
>CAZNOA010000384.1:0-1924 GCA_964574565.1 uncultured Halobellus sp.
ACCTCGCGGACCACCTGATGGCGAAGGTCTGGCGCGACGACGACTGTGACAACGTCTTCGACGAGCTGGAGCCGTCCGACATCCTCCTGATGATCGACGTCTCCGGATCGATGTTCTACGAGCGCTACGGCGCGCCGGTCCTCAGCGACGAGATCACGATCGACGGCGGCTACGGCGAGACGTCGTACGACGAGACCACGACGATCGACCTCGTCGAGCAGGGCGTCGTCGACTTCATCGACCTGCTCCTCGACGCGATCGCCATTGACCCGAACGTCGACGCCGGGGACATCCGCGTCGGCGGACTGCTGTTCGACGGCTACGCCGACAGCGACCTCGACGATCCCAACATCGTAGAAGTCGCGTTCGACGGGGATATCGGGGACCTGATCACGCTCGACTCGGACGGGGAGGCCCCGCTGCGGAATCTCCGCGAACAGCTGGTCGACATCGTCGGCGGGCCCCTCGACCCGTTCGCGAGCGCCGGCTCCATCGACGTCGGCACCGCGCTCGAAGAGGCGTACGAGACGGCCGTCAGCATGTTCGAGAACCGCAGCGACGACTCGCGTAGCGCGAAGTCGCTGACGTTCACCGACGGTGAGCCGTTCCCGCCGGGATCCAGCGGCATTCCGGATCAGCGGTACGAGGACCTCCTCACCGCGGCGAACGAGCTTCGGACGCACCCGGACTACGCGTCGAACATCTTCGTCCTCGGAGACGACACGTCGCGGCCCAAAGCCGAGTTCGTCCAGCGGGTGCTCGCCGGCCCGGCGGGGATTACCATCGACGTCCCGGGTGCGGCCTCGGCCAACTTCGACGGCGACCCGTTCAGCTTCGGCGGCGATCCGGCGTTCTTCTTCAACATCGCCGACCCGACGTCGATCCCGTCGGTGTTCGCGCAGATCGCGCTGGAGATCCTGCCCGAACAGGTCATCACCTGCGGGACGCTCGCCGACGTGTTGACCGGCTTCGGAAGCGGCCCCGGAACGGTCCTCAACGGCAGCCCGCTCGACGACAGCGCGGAGTGCTTCGAGACCGATGTGACCCACTGTCTCGGCTTCAGCTGGGAGTTCCCGATCCGGTCGACCGACGACGAGGCGGAGTTGGACAACAACGACGTGCAGGGCGCCGAGCTCGTGTTCGACCTCGGCCTCTACGCCGAGCAGTGCCGGCACAACGACCCGGAGGCGGACGGGATTCCGGTCGACGACGCACCCATCGTCGGCTAGGACTCGCGCGTCCCGACGACTGGCTACCCTGTCACACCCCATTTGGACCACGAAAATCCGGGTCGGTTTCCACCGGATACTCGTGACGCGGACGCGGTCCGTGGCGCGGCGGTTCGACTCCGTCGGTGGGATTTCCCTTCGGGGACCAATCATGACTAACGACCACTCATCAACTATCGGACTCTCGCGGCGCAAAGTGCTCGCCGGCCTCGGGGCCGTCGGCGTCGCGTCCGCGGGCGCGGGACTCGGAACGACCGCCTACTTCAGCGACCAGGAGTCGTTCGACGGCAACACGATCACTGCGGGGCAGCTCGACCTCAGCGTCACGTGGCAGCAGCTCTACTACGGCGGGCCACAGTCGAGCCGTCCGGGCGACTACGGGAGCGCCGAGCGCCCGTTCGTGAACGCGTACCCCGACAGCGACGGCAACGGGCTGCAGTCGTTCGACCGGGACGGCGGTGTCCACGAATACGTCGATCTCGACGAGTACGACGATCCCGAGGAAGCAGCGAAGGAGGGGCGAAACCTCGAGTTCGCCTGCGACGAGATCGCGACGTTCGACGACCTCTCGTTCGCGCCGAACGACGAGAGCCTCATCGAGCTCGACGACGTGAAACCCGGAGACTGCGGTGAGGTCACCTTCGGGATCAAGCTCTGTGACAACCCCGGGTACATCTGGCTGCAGGGGCTGTTGC
>CAZNOA010000385.1:0-1915 GCA_964574565.1 uncultured Halobellus sp.
CTAATTACTTGTCACCCCCTCCGTAGACTGTCCTCGGTTTGTGCCACATTCGCGCACTGTATTCAGCACACGGTTCTTATCAAATCTGAAGGGTTTCAACAGGACCACTCAAGCGATGATCTGTTTCTGTTGTCGTGGCTAATATAGCGGTTGGGTGTCGTATATCTCAGCGTACGAGAGAGTGAGAGACACACTTGGATATTGGCTGTGTCCGTTCCGTAACGTTCCAAAACAACCCCTCGCAACGATACTGTTGCAATGGAATCGATGAATAGACACAGAGGAATGAAACATGATGAAAGTGTATGAATCGTCGTACATGGCTCGCCTCGGTTGGGGTGGGTGCCCTCGGTTTCTCCGCTGGCTGTTCAGGCCTTTCTCAGGAGGAGGAATACTCTATTGAGTTGCGAAACGGTGGTGAATCCGATCAATCCATTCGGGTACAGGTAGGTGAAAACATTGTAGCCGACGGAGTAGGCCACTTTCATGACGAGGAGTATACTGTCGAAGCCGAGAAACGGGAGGGGCCACTCCCGCTCGACCCTGGCACTCCGGGAGGAATTCGAGTCGTCGTTGATGACGAATTAATACGGTTCTTCCCGTGGCCCGCCTCTCTTGATTCTCCGGGTGAAATTGCCTCATGTGCGGTTATCTCGTTTGGCCTCTCGCTTCCGATCGGGCAGCAAGTACAGGTGTTTGGTGATAGGTGACCACCGTGTTTGGGGTAGCACACACAGTCTGAATTTGCCTCAGTACAACACACGCGGCTTCTATTCCGCGTCTGGTTCCTGCCAGAGTCGAATCGTTTTGACAAAGAGTTATGAATCAAGCTGGGGCGGCGCGCTCCCGCAGCCGCCCGAACGGGCGCGGGCGGAGCGCGAGAGGGTCGCCGGCGCGTAACGCCGGTGACGAGGCTTGGGAGGTATGAGGTGCGGGGCGGTCGGGCAGAGGTTTAAAAAAGTGATCCGTTTGAGTTTATAACCATCGTAGGGCCGAGTGTCGGAGGCTTCACCCCCGATCTCACCCCAGAGACACCCGCCGCTATTTATAATCAAACGCCGACAAGATCGCGTCGACCGACAGATGCGCGCGTTCTTCGCCGTCGACCTTCCAGAGTCGCTCGCCGAGCCGCTCGCAGCCGTCCAGACCGACCTCGACGACGCGGCTGGGGTCAGGGTCACGGACCCGACGCAGGCGCACGTGACGCTGAAGTTCCTCGGTGACATCGACGCGGGCGACGGCGACGGCAGAAGCGACGGCGACGGCGACGGCAGAAGCGACGGCGACGGCGACGAACCCACCGACATCCCCGCAGTCGACGACGTGATCGCGGCCGGCGAGCGGGCGGTCGACCGCGCCGGCGTCGCGCCCTTCGACTGTTCGATAGCCGGGCTCGGCGTCTTCCCGGCGATCGACTACATCTCCGTCGTCTGGGCGGGCGTCGAGGAGGGCAGCGAGGAACTCACTGCGCTCCACGAGACGCTGGAGGCCGAGACGACCCCGCTCGGGGTCGACCCCGACGACCACGCGTTCACCCCGCACGTCACCCTCGCGCGGATGGACGACGCCCGCGGGAAGGACGTCGTACAACGGCTCGTTCGGGAGCGCGACCCCGAGTTCGGGCGGTTCGAGGCAACGGAGATCCGACTCGTCGAGTCGGCGCTAACGAGCGACGGCTCGGAGTACGAGACCGTCGCGTCGTTCGAACTGTAGCGGAGTCGGTGTGTAGCGGAGTCGGTGTGTAGCGGAGTCGGTGTGTAGCGGAGTCGGCGTATAGCGAGGGTCCGCGGTCACTCGTCTCCGGCGGCGCTCTCGGCGCGGTCCACGGTTCCGTCGGGTTCGCCGGGATACTCGACTCGCACGCGGGTGACCCGCGTCGCCGTCGCGCCCGTGACCGCGAGCGTCACGTCGCCGA
>CAZNOA010000386.1:0-1899 GCA_964574565.1 uncultured Halobellus sp.
TCGGGAGGTGCGTGCGCCTGAGCGTGCTGTGGACGTTGTGACGCTCTTCGTAGGGGACCTCTTCCGGCTCCATCCCGAGCTCCCACGCGGTGACGTATCTGGAGAGATCGGAGACGTCCGGCGGATCCTCCGCGCGCTTGAGCGCGTGGATCACGAAGCGCCGTCGTCGGTTCGAGAGCACTTCGAAGACGTCTTCTTCGGAAAGCTCTTCACCCGTTTTCGGCCCGGAATCCGTTGATTTCGTTGCTGTGACCATGTGAGCTGAGTATCTCGTCGTCAACAGACAACTTCGTCAGTCTGTGACTGTCACTCTATCCAACGTGTCGACAGCACCCCACATAAATTGGTTAGACAGTTTACAGCAAATGTAATTCTGCATATCATTTCTCGGTGTGATCGTTCCGAATTAGGCACTCCCAACCGGTTTCAAAGACAGAGGAGGTCGGTTTTGGCGTCCGATTATGCGGCGGCTAGCCGCCCGTTGAGCCGTCGTCCGGATCGCGTGAACTCCCCGCACGGTCTGATCGCTGTCTCATCGGGGTGGTGACACTGCGAAGTGTGCCACGATCGCCGTGATAGTGTGCTATGCGTGACGTGTTAGCGAGGTTATCATAACGAAGTAGCACCCCTTCCATGGGTCGAGTAAGCGCTCCCGGCCCGGACGACCGGGTTCGGGGGTGCGTGAACACAGGTGACAGAAACCATGGAACGACGCAAATTCGTGATCGGACTGGGTGCATTGGCAAGCGGAGCAGCGGCCGCGACGGGAACGGGTGCGTTCTCGCAGATGACGACTGACGGGCGTGACGCGAGCATCGGCGTCGTCAACGACAGCGACGGCATGATCGCCCTCAAGGCGGGCGGTCAGACGGAGGGCGAAGAGAAGGTCGCATACGAGAACGGGGACGGTGACCTCGTGATCGACGTGACCAGCATCAACACGAACTCGGAGTACCTGTTCGGCGAGGTCGAAGTGGACGGCGGCGGCCCGGCCGACATCCACGACCTCGCAAACGTTCAGGGCGACGACAACGGGACGTCGTGGTTCACCACGACGTACGACAACCCCGGCGACAAGTTCAGCGAGGGCGACGCGACGGTCGTGGCGCGAGACGGCCAAGGCTCGGAGCAGATGTTCGACAGCGACGTGAAGGTCTCTTCCACGGAGTACCTGTTCGGGATCTACAACCACAGCTCGACCGAGCGTGACATCTGGCTCGGCATCGACAGCCGGCTCGGCAACATGCTCGGAGCCGGTGATTCCGGCGTGAACGACCGTCCCGGAAACGACGACCGACCGAGCTGGGCGGTCGTCGGCGAGTCCGTTCCGTCAGGCGGTCTCGTCGCGGTGGGGCTCCACGTCAACGCGGGGAGCGACGTGGAGGAGATCAACGGTGAGATCCGCGTCAGCGCGGACCGGCAGGCCGACCTCGACGACCTCCCGGAGGACGACGAGGAAGCAGACGGATACGACGAGTAACCCCTCGAAACCCCTTTTATAATCACGGACTCACGAGCGTCGCTCTCCCACAGAGGGCCCCTTCTTTCTCATCCGTGGCCGGAGCCGCTCGGTCGTCTGCGAGCGGCGAGCGTGTGTCCTCGAAAAGCCGGGAAGCGGGAGTCATCTGCCCCTCCCGGATCCCTCGAACGCGGAGGCGTCGCTCGTGGGTGACGAGCGCTCACACGCTACGACGGCGTCGACCGGAAGCCGGTGCTCACTCGCGTTTCCGGAGCTCGGGCGGCTTCTTTCCGTTCCCGAGACGGGCGTGTTCGCCGTAGCGGTAGTGGGCGATCGCGCTGACGAGGAAGGCGGTCACGGTGAATACGGCCACGCTGAGCGGGTCGAGCGCGGCGAACCCGGGGACGCCGACCTCGACGGCGAGGAGGGCGGCTCCCGCG
>CAZNOA010000387.1:0-1867 GCA_964574565.1 uncultured Halobellus sp.
GGCACGTTCGGCCCGTACACGTCGGCGTCGAAGAGGCCGACGCGGGCGCCGAGCTCGGAGAGCCCGGCCGCGATGTTGACCGCCATCGTCGACTTCCCGACACCGCCCTTCCCGGAGGCGACCGCGATGACGTTTTTGACGCCGGGAAGGACCTGATCGTCAGGTGAGAGGTCGTCCGGGATGGACGCCGACAGCGAGACCTCCAGTCCCGTGTCGGCGAGGGCGGCCCGGACGTCGTCGGCGATCGCCGACTCGTGCGGGGAGAAGGGCGCACCGAGCGCCAGCGAGACGTGGACCGTCCCCTCGCGCTCGTCGAGGTCGACGCCGTTGACCAGACCGAGAGAGACGATGTCGCCGCCGAGGTCGGGATCGGTGACGGCGCCGAGCCGCTCCCGTACGTCCGCTTCGTTCATGCCCGAAGAGAGGGCGCTCGCTCGAATAAGGGTTCTGTCCCCGCCGAGTCAATCGATCCGCGTCCCGGGATCGTCGCCGCGAAGGAACGACTCCAACCCGTCGGCCCCGAACACGTACGCCGGGGCGTCCAGCGCGAGCAGCTCCTTGACTTTCCCCGCCATACCGCCGGAGACGTCGGTCGTGTCGCTCGCACCGAGCGCGTCTGCGACGGTCTCGAACTCCTCGATGACGGGGATCACCTCGCCGGCTTCCTCGTCCCCCGTGTCGCCGTCGTCCCCCGTGCCGCCGGCACCGTCGAGGACGCCCGGAACGGTCGAGCAGACGCCGACGCGTCGGGCCGCCAACCCCCCGGCGAGTTCGACGACCAGTTCGTCGCCCGAGACGACGGTGACCCCCTCGCCGGCTGTCGCGACCCCGTCGCCGTGGAGGACGGGCACGAACCCCTCGTCGAGCAGCGTCGCCGTCGAGCCGAGCGGGAGGTCGAGGTCGCCCTCGGCCCCCTCGGGCCGCGCCGACAGCGACAGCGGATGGACCGGCACCGCGGAGACGCCGCGCTCGTGGAGCCGGGAGAGCACGAACCGATTCAACGTCGTCATCGCGCCGTGGACGTCCATCACCGCGCCGGCGTCGCGCGTCCCCGCGGTCGTCGAGACGCCGTGTTCGCTGGCGTGGTGGTGGCCGAAGCTCCCGCCGCCGTGGACGATCACGAGTCGGTCGACCGCGCCGTCGGCGAGCGCGGCCGCGATCGCGTCACAGGCTGCGTCGAGCGCCGGGGCGTCGAGCGTTTCCGGCCGGTCTTTTTCAGTGATCAGGCTCCCGCCGAGCTTGAGCACGACGGGCGGGGACGCGTCGCCTTGGTCCGGATCGGCGGCCCCGGATCGGCCGCCGGTCACGACTCGATCACCCGGACGCCCTCGGCCGCCAGCTCCGCGCGAAACGTCTCCTCGCACTCCTGCGTGAAAGAGAGCGCCGTCTGCGTCGCGTCGCTCTCGTCGAGCGCGACGACACAGCCGCCGCCGCCCGCCCCGGTGAGCTTCGCCCCGTGTGCGCCCGCGTCGCGGGCCGCCCACACCATCGCGTCCAGCGAGCGGGCGGAGACGCCGAGCGCGGAGAGCAGCCCGTGGTTGAAGTCCATCAGCTCGCCGAGCTCCGCGAGCAGCTCCCGACTCGGGTCGGCGCCGGGGAGCGCGCCTTCAAGCAGCTCCTCGCCGGTCCGCACGACGTCGCCGATCGATTCGACCGTGTCGGCGGCGAACCGGTACTCCTCGCGGAGCTCGCCGACGCCCGCGACGAGCTCGGCGGTGTCGCCCGCACCGCCGTCGAAGCCGACGACGAACGGGAGGTTCGGCGCGTCGATCGGCTCGCAGTCGTCGCCCTCGACGCGGACGGCGCCGCCCATCGTCGAGCAGAACGTGTCCGCGCGGGACGCCTGTCCATCCTGGACCTCGAACTC
>CAZNOA010000388.1:0-1866 GCA_964574565.1 uncultured Halobellus sp.
CGACGAACCGCTCTTTGAACTCGTCGTACACGTCGGTGTGGACGATCAGCCGCTCGGAGGAGACGCAGCGCTGGCCGGTCGTCTTGAACGACGACATGACGGCGGAGTGGACCGCGACGTCGAGGTCGGCCGCCTCGGTCACGACGATCGCGTTCTTGCCGCCCATCTCGCAGGCGGCGCGTTTGCCGGCGACGCCCCCGAGCTTGTCCTGAATATGGTGGCCGACCTCGGCGGACCCCGTAAAGACGACCGTGGAGACGTCGTCGTTCTCGACTATCGCGTTGCCGGCGTCGCCGAACCCCTGAACCATGTTGAACACGCCGTCCGGGATCCCGGCGTCGTCGAACATCTCCGCGACGATCTGTGCACACCACGGGGTCTGCTCCGCGGGTTTGAACACGACCGTGTTCCCCTCGACAAGCGCGATGGCCATGTGCCAGTACGGGATCGCGACCGGGAAGTTCCACGGCGTGATACAGCCGGTGACGCCGCGCGGGTTGCGGCGCATGTACGCGTCCTTCGCGGGGATCTCGGAGGGGACGATGTCGCCTTTCGGATGGCGGGCGTCGCCGGCCGCCCACTCGACCATGTGGGCCGCCTCGACGACGTCGGCTTTCCCCTCGCTGATCTCTTTGCCGCACTCTTTGCTGACGATCTCGCCGAGCTCGTCCGTTCGCTCGCGGAGCTCGTGGTACACGTCCCAGAGGTACTCCGCACGCTGGATCCGGGAGAGCTCGCGCCACTCCTCGAACGCCTCGTCGGCGGCCGCGACCGCGCGGTCGACGTCCGCGGGCGTCCCCTGCTCGAACTCGCCGAGCGTCTCGCCGGTCGCCGGGCTCGCGCTCTCGAAGGTCTCGTCGCCGTCGCCGGAGACCCACTCGCCGTCGATGTAGTGCTGATAGGCGTCTGCCATACTGAACACGATTCGCCCCCACGGCCAAATATCCCACCCGACCATGGTCGGTAGAGTCTTTGTGACCGGCTGCCATAGAAGAGCCATAATGGCTACCTCAGACGCGAACGAGATCGACGGCTGGTCCGGAACCCGGCTGACGCTCGACCTGTGGCATCCGAACTGCTGGGCGATAGAGGCGACCGGGCGGACCGACGGCGGCGTGCTTGCGCACGCGATTTACAACTCGCCGAAGGTGGACGAGTGCACGCCAAACTCCGTGAACGGGCTCTTCACGGCGTTCGCCGACACGAACGAGGAGGTCGAGGCGCTGCTGGACGCGATCCGGGAGTCCGACCGCGCCGGCGAGCTGCTCGAACTACAGGAGCGGTTCGGTCGCGCGCGGGACGCCCCGGGGAACGTCGTCCGCGAGTTCTTCTTGGAGTACGACCCCGCTGACATGGTGTGTCCGACCCTGCTCGAACACGGCTTCGTCCACAGCGCGCCGGTCCGAATCGAGGACGGCCGCGAGGAGTGGCAGGTGTGTTTCGTCGGCGAGCGGACCGAGATCCGGGAGTCGCTCGACGCGGTCCAGTCGGACAGCGGTGCCGAGGTGACCGTCGAGTCGATGTCGTCGACGGGGTACGCGGGGGAGACGGCCCGCGAACACCGCCTCGACACGCTGACGACCACCCAGCGAGAGGTGTACGAACACGCCCGCGAGGCGGGGTATTACGAGTGGCCCCGGGAGGCGTCGACCCGCGAGCTCGCCGCCGACCTCGACGTCTCGAAGACGACGCTGCTCGAACACCTCCGGAAGGCGGAGTCGAAGCTGCTCGACCCGTAGCCGACCGACCGAACTCCGCTCTCGGTTGCGACGGCCCGAACCACGCCGTCAGTCGGTCACTTCGACGGTGACCGCGTCGCGCTCGACGGCCAGTTTGAACGTCGGGACGGTCCGGTACACCACCTCG
>CAZNOA010000389.1:0-1865 GCA_964574565.1 uncultured Halobellus sp.
CGATCGGGGCGTGCGGGATCGGCCCGCCTTCCGCACCGCCGCTCCGCTCGCCCCCGCAGACGGACAGCCCTTTGTCCGATGAGCGCGGAGCGGGATCGAATGCCGACGATCGACTGCGATCCGGCGACTGCACGGCAGCGGCTCGAAGACGCCGGCGTTCGGATCGAGGCGGGAAACACCGCCCACGAGCGCTGGCGCGCCGAGCGCGACGGGGCGGTCGCCGTCGCGTACGACGGCAAGGTCGTCGTTCAGGGCGGCGACCCGACTCGACTGACAGGCCTTCTGCGCGACGGTGGAGGGCGCGCACACGTTTACTTCGACGGGGCCTCTCGCGGAAATCCGGGTCCGGGCGCCGTCGGATGGTGTCTGGTCAACGCGGACGGGATCGTCGCCGAGGGCGGCGAGCGGATCGGGCGCGTGACGAACAACCAGGCGGAGTATGCCGCGCTGATCCGGGCCCTCGAGGCGGCCGACGAACACGGCTTCGACGAGATCGACGTGCGCGGCGACTCCGAGCTGATCGTCAAGCAGGTGCGCGGCGAGTGGAACGCCAACGACCCCGAGCTGCGCGAGAAGCGGGTGCGCGTGCGGGAGCTGTTAGAGCGGTTCGACCGGTGGTCGATCGGTCACGTTCCGCGAGAGATAAACGACCGCGCCGACGATCTGGCGAACGAGGCACTCGATGACGCGAACTAACGACGACGAGCCGCCGGAGTGGGCGAAGGAACGAGCCCGGGAGATGATGGCCGGCGACGATCCCGACCCGCAAGACGGCGACGTGCAGGACGGCGACAGCGATGACACAGCGGGCGGCGACGACCCCGGCACGCAGAACGGCGACGACCGCGTCCCCGATATCCCGAGCGATGCCGTCGCAGAGGCGGAGCGACTCACCCGGCTGGCGCGGCGGGCCGAAGCCGAGCGGTCGACGCCGGAGGTGGAGGAGGCGGCCGCGTTCTACCGCGAGCGCCGTGACGAGCTCGTCGCCGAGCACGACTACGTGCCCCGTCTCCGCGAGGACGACGACACGCTCGTGCTGTATCCCGACGAGTGGATGGACGACGGAACGGTGCAGCTCGACCGCATCGAGACGACCGACCGCGCGGTCGAGGTGTCGCTCTCGGGCCCGGGCGACGCCGACCGGTACCGCGAGGTCGCCGCCTACAACGACGCCGTCGTCGACGCGGTCGCGGAGCGGTACGGCGACGTCCACGCCGACACCGCGCGGGCGTTCGCGGCGTTCATGAGCAATCACTACGTCCGCGCGGTCGACGACGCGACTCCCGAGGTGCGCGCGGAGTTCCGCGAGGAGTACTTCCCGCGAAACGGGTGGCCGACCGACGAACAGCTCGCGGTCGTCGAGGAGTCGCTGGCGGTGATCGAGTCGGTCGCGGCGGAAGTCGACGGGCCGGAGTCGAGCTGACCTGGTGTCGGCCACGACGGGCCGGGAGCGCCGCGGCCGATCCTGAATGACGTGGCCGACGCTCACAGGCGCTCGAACGACGTGGCCGACGCTCAGTACGTTGCGTGCGCGGTTTTCACCGCGCGTGTGCCAAGAACCGTGTCGGTTTCGCGTCGTTGCTTCCGCGTGGGCCGAGCTACTCCTCGAGGAGCGCGCGGACCTCGTCGGCTCGCGTCTCGTCGCTGACGAACCGGTCGAGGATCCATTCGAGCTGGCCGAGGACGGCGTCGTGGCCCGCGTCGGTGAGCTCGTACTGGTTCGTCCGCTTGTCGAGTTCGCTCTTCTCGACGAGCCCGGTCTCGACAAGGTCGTCGAGGTTCGGGTAGAGTCGGCCGTGGTTCACTTCGGAGCCGTAGTACGACTCGAGCTCGCGTTTGATCGCGAGGCCGTACATCGCTTCCTC
>CAZNOA010000390.1:0-1864 GCA_964574565.1 uncultured Halobellus sp.
GCCCGTCGGCACCCGCACACAGGTTCGGCGTCCCGCAACGCTGTCCCGCGGCGACTGTGGTCTCGGAGCCGGAGCCGACGACGAGGTCGACCCGCTCGAACAGCGAGTCGGTGCCGGGTTTCGATGCGGGGGCGGGCACCGTTGAGACCGCCTCCGTCGGGACGCCGACCTCGGCGAGCGCCCGGCGGATTTCCTCGACGACGACGTCACACGTCTCGACCGTCGACGGCGACGGTGCGAACACGACCGCGTTGCGTCCCGCGAGCGCGAACAGCGAGGTGACCGCCGGAACCACGATCGGGTGGGTGGCCGGAACGGTCACCCCGACGACGCCGACCGGATTCGCGACGGCGAACTCCCCGCGCGGCCCGTCGCGCTCGACCCGCCCCACCGTCGGCGCGTCCCGGAGCCGTGCGCGGGCGCCGTCGATCGCGGTTGCGACCTTCTCGAGCTTCGCTCCCGAGTGCCCGCGCTCCGTCTCGGCGACGGCGGTCCCCGCGACCCGACCGATCCGCTCGCGGTCCGCCAACCGCTCGGCGACCGCCTCGACGACCCGTCGGGTCGCCGCGGCGTCCCGCTCCGCCAGCCGGTCGCCCGCGGACCGGGCCTCGGCGACGACCGATTCGATCCTGTCCGGTCCGCCCGCCGGCCCGCTCGCGTCTTCGAGGCGCTGTCGCTTCATACGGGCATCTGCGACGCCCGACCTCATATTCTCACCCGGTGGGACGTTGTGTCACCCCGCGGTCGAACGTGAAAACGAGGAAACAGTTATTCGGGTGCGGCCTGTCGTGACGCACGTATGGTGCGGGACTCAGATCTCGTCGCCGTCGTCGAGCGCCGCCTCGACTTCCTCGAACGGCTCGACGCGGAGCCGCTCCGGAAGCACGAGCTCGTGGACGCGCTCGGCCACTCGCGGTCGACGGTCAACCGCGCCATCGACGAGCTGGAGGCGGCGGGACTGGTCGCGGGCGAGACGGACGGCTACCGCACCACGCTCACGGGCCGACTGCTCGCGCGGAGCTACCGCCGGTTTCTGACCGTCGCGAGCGACGTCGACGCCGCGAGCGAGGTGCTCGGCCCGCTCGGACCGGACGTCGACCTCTCGCCGGCCGCCCTGCGAGACGCGGAGACGTATCGCGCCGCTGCCCCGGACCCGTACCGCCCGCTCGAACGGCTCGACGGGGCGCTCGTCGGCGCCGAGGCGGTCGTCGCCGCCCTGCCCGCGCTCCCGTATCCCCGGCTGCTCGACCGGTGCCGACGGGTCGCGAGCGCGGGCGGCGGCGTCGAACTCGCGCTCACCGAGCGGACGTACCGCCACGCCCGCGACCGGTACGGCGACACCCTCGCCGGCACGGCGAAGCGCGACGGGGTCGAAATACGGGTCGTCGACGCCGTCGAGGTCGGCGTTCTCGTCGCCGACGACGCCCTCGTCCTCTTGGTGTTCGACGGCGACGGCGGACTCCACGGGATCAGCGAGTCGACGCGTCCCGCGGCGGTCGAGTGGGGCCGCGAGCGCGTCCGCGAACTCGCGGTCGCCGGCCACGACGTGACGCCGGAGCTGGCGGGTCTCGACGCGGCACGGGCCGACCGAGCCGACGGATCTACGGGAGCTGAAGGTGCCGACGGAGCCGACGAGGCGGCCGACACCGAACGCGAAGCCGACGCCCGCGGGTTCGACGGTCGGCTCGGCGGAGCCGGCGACCGGCCGGACCCGCTCTCGGAACAGGGGTTCATCCGAGTGAACGACGCCCGGCTCGACCGCGAGACCGACCCCCTCGGGCCGCTCCGCGCGGTACCGTCGTTCGTCGAGGTCGACGCCGGCCACACGCTCGATCGGACCGCCCGCCGGAACGGGAGCCGCGAA
>CAZNOA010000391.1:0-1864 GCA_964574565.1 uncultured Halobellus sp.
TCGTAGTCCATACGAGAGGCAACGACAGGGCGACGGAAATCGCTTCCGGGTTCCGGGAGGGGCCGGGGGCGCCCTCCCAATCGGTTCCTCGTCACAGAGCCAGCATGACCACAGTGACCAGGAGGCTGGAGGCGAGGAGCGTTCCGAGCGTGACGAGGACGTTCCGTTTCGGTGCGTTCGGGGCCATACCTGGGACGCGCTTTGAGAAGGTCCGGCACGCGTCTCTCAGGGCTGAACTCTTCCGAGACGGCTTCGATTTGTCGACCCTGGTTTCTCCGTCGGGCACGACCCGAACAACGAGAGCGTCGTAATTAGCTATACACCGCGACAACGTGTTAATCACTTGGTAATAATTTGTGCGGTACACGCCACGGATCCACGTCACGAATTCATCGGATCCCGGGCGGCAGGAACCGAACTCTGATCCACTATCCGGGCGATACGGGCGCCATTTTGTCCGAGCGTAACCAGAGTGTTCGCCAAACCAACGTCAGATTGTTGGGTTCCCCTCGTTTCGACCGAGCCGTGACGCGGCGTATACTTTTGGCTTGAAATCACGCATCGTGTCGTATGAGTGACGCCTCCTCGTTAATCGACGCGATCCGACGCCCCGAGTACACTGGATCGAACCGGTGTCTACCGTGTACGGTGGTCAACAGCCTCATCGCGGTGGCTGCCTCAACGATAGCCGCGATGACGATGTCCGTCGGCGTCGGCACTGCCGTTCTCGCGGTCTGCGGGGCCGCGATATATTTACGCGGATACTTGGTTCCGGGGACGCCGACGCTCACGAAACGGTACCTCCCGGACCGAGTTCATCGGCTTTTCGGGACACATCACGTCAAACCAGAGGGGGACGGCGCGACCGCCGCTCCGGCCATCGACACCGGACGACGCGACGCGGAGGAAGGGTACACGAACGCAGGGGAAGCACTCCAGGGCGAGGGAGTGGTGACGGAATGTCCGGACGCCGACGACCTCTGTATCGACCCGGAGTTCCGTGACGCGTGGAGACACCGTATCGCCGGCCTGCGTGAGGACGGAGCCGGCGTCGAGCGTCTCGCGGCCCATCTCGACATCGATCCGCGGGCGCTCGCGTTCGAGGACCGTGAGAGGGAGTACGCGGTGACCTATCACGGGGACCGCGTCGACGGATGGCCCTCCCGGGCGGCGTTTCTCGCCGACATGGGCGTCGAACCGACGCTCTCGGAGTGGTGTTCGGGCTGGGAGTCGTACGACCCTGAGCTCCGCACGCAGATTATCGGTAGCCTCCGGGCGTTTCTCGAACGCTGCCCGGCCTGCGACACAGCCCTCGAAACGAGCGAGAGCGCCTGGGAGAGCTGTTGTCGCGAGGGGACGGACGTGACGATCTCCTGTACCGCCTGCGGAGACGTCGTCTTCAGCGGGCGGTACTGAGGCGCGTCTGGGACGGCTCCAGAGGCAGGTCGCTCGGTGACAGCGTCTCAGGTGGACACGGTTCGGGTTTCTGCGACCGCGTGACCGCTCCTATCGGTCACCGTGAGCCGAACGTCGAACCGCGCGTTGCGCGCGTGTTTCACCCGGAGTTCGTCGGTCCCAGACGCTTTCGATCCGCGGACGTTCGTGCGGACCGAGTCCCGGACACGTCCGCGTCCGTCGACGACCTCGACCAAGACGGAGTCGAGGTCCCCGTCGGCGTCGCTCACGGCCCACCTCGCGGTGATCTCCGCGTGCGGGTTCGGCGACCCCTTTTCGGTGACGGCGTAGTCGTCGATAACCGGGTCGGACGGTTCCGGCTCGTCCGCGGTGTCGGTCGTCAGCGCCAGCGTGTCGCCGGCGTCCGTCGTCCCGTCGGCGTCGGCGACGGCGCGGAACTCGTAGTCGG
>CAZNOA010000392.1:0-1860 GCA_964574565.1 uncultured Halobellus sp.
TACGGCGACGTCCGCGGGATCGAGGACGTCTCGTTCACCGTCACGGAGGGCGAGGTGTTCGGTTTCCTCGGTCCGAACGGCGCCGGCAAGACGACGGCGATTCGGACGCTGTTGGGGTTTCTCTCCCCGACGAGCGGCGGCGCGACGCTGCTGGGTCACGACGTGACCGACCCGACCGAGTCGCTGCGCGCACGCGAGCGGATCGGCTACCTGCCGGGCGATCCGGGGATCGATACGAATCGCACCGCCGCGGCCGTTCTCGACCATCAGGCCGCGCTACGGGGGGCGGCTCGACGCGACGAGCTGGTGGCCCGCTTCGGGCTCGACGAGTCCCGACGGATCGGCGACCTCTCGCGGGGGAACCGCCAGAAGGTGGCGCTGGTCGCGGCGTTCATGCACGAGCCGGACCTCCTGCTGCTCGACGAGCCGACATCCGGACTCGATCCGCTCTTACAGGAGGCGTTCGCCGCGCTCGTTCGCGAACGCGTCGACAACGGCGCGACGGTGCTCTTATCATCGCACGTCCTCGGAGAGGTGGCGGCGCTTTGTGACCGCGTCGGCGTGCTCCGGGACGGGCGACTCGCCGCGGTCGAGTCGGTCGAACAGCTCCGATCGCGGGGCGGAAAGCAGGTCCGTCTCCGGGTCGCCGAAGACGTCACCCGAGAGGCGTTCGAGGTTCGCGGAACGATGAACCTCCGCGTCGGCGAGACGGTGTCGTTCACGTGGACCGGCGAGTACGACGCCCTCGTCGACCTGCTGAGCGAGTTCACCGTTCGCGACTTGGAGGTCGTCGACGCTCCCCTCGAGGAGGCGTTCATGACCTTCTACGACGGCGACATCGAGAAGACGGCTCCGACGGGGCGAGGGGAACCCGCTCGGGGGCAGCGATGAGTGACCGGCCCGCTCCGTGGCTGGCTATCGCCCGGTACGAGGCCGCCGGCCGCGCTCGCGGATCGATCGTTCTGACCGGGTTACTGTCGGCGTTCCTCCTTCTGTTTCTGGCGTTTTATCCCTCGCTGGCCGCGTCAGGAATCGACCTCGACGCCTACGTCGAGGCGTTGCCGCCGGCGTTTCGAGAGGCGTTCGGGATCGTCTCGATCGCCTCCATCGAGGGCTTCCTGGCCGTCGAGTTCTATCAGTTCGCGTGGTTGCTGCTCGTCGGCCTCTACCTGGCGCACTTGGGCGGCGGGACGATTGCGGACGACGTTGCCTCCGGACGAATGGACCTCACCCTCTCGGCGGCGGTCCCGCGTCGAGACGTCGTTCTCGGCACGTTTCTGGGGTTCTGGCCGCTCGTGTTCCTCTTGAACCTCGTTCTCCCGGTCGTCGCCTACGGCGGCGTGCTGGCCGTCGGCGAGACGATCGCGGTCGAACGGCTCGTCGTCGTCCACGCGCTCGCGGTGCCGTACCACCTGTGTTGCGTCACGGTGGGGATCGCCGCGTCGACCGCGTTCACTCGGGAGGGGATCGCCCAGCGGGTCGCGCTCGGCGGGCTGTTCGCGCTGTTCATGCTCGAGTCGGTGGCGGCGACGAGCGAGTACGACTGGGTCGGATCCATAAGTCCCACCGCTCACTACAACCCGTCAGCGGTGCTCGTGTTGGGCGAGTACGATCTCGTCGGCGCGGGCGCGTTGCTTGCGGGAACGGCGACGCTCCTCTTGGTCGCGACGATCCGGTTCGGGCGGATGGACCTCTCCGGGTAGCGAACGGAACCGTTCGGCTCGGGCGCTGAAGTCGCATACCCGAGGCTCACACGCTACTATCGGTTCGTTTTGCGGCCGTTCGTGGATCACAGATCGCACCACCTTTTAGGAAGATACTTCCCTCTCCCTACCGGATCGATGAACATGAGTACCTACA
>CAZNOA010000393.1:0-1857 GCA_964574565.1 uncultured Halobellus sp.
ATGCAGGCGATCATCTCCGCGTCGGACGCGGTCGCCGCGGGCAACCGGGACTGCGTCATCGCCGGCGGCGTCGAGAACATGAGCCGCGTGCCGATGGACGGCGACTCGTATCAACACCTCCACGCGGAGCTCTCGGAGCGGTACAACGTCTTCCAGCTGCAGATGGGGATGACCGCCGAGAAGGTCGCCGAGGAGTACGAGGTGAGCCGCGAGGCCCAAGACGAGTACGCGGCACGGAGCCATCAGCGGGCCGCGGAGGCGACCGAGTCCGGCCGGTTCGACGACGAGATCGTTCCGATAGAAACGGACGACGGACTCGTCGAGGAAGACGAGGGGATCCGCCCGGACACGACCGCGGAGAAGCTCGCCGGGCTCTCGCCCGCCTTCACCGGCGACGGCACCGTCACCGCCGGCAACTCCTCGCAGATCTCGGACGGCGCGTCGCTGACGCTCGTCACGAGCAAGGCGTTCGCCGAGGATCACGGGCTGGACGTGCTCGCGGAGGTCGGCACGAACAACGTCGCCGGCGTCGACCCGACCGTGATGGGGATCGGTCCGGTTCCCGCTACCCGCGGCCTGCTCGACCGCGCCGGCAGGTCGATCGACGACTACGACCTCGTCGAGTTGAACGAGGCGTTCGCCTCCCAGTGTGAGTACTCGCGGCGCGAACTCGGGATCGACGAGGAGACGTACAACGTCAACGGCGGCGCCATCGCCATCGGACACCCGCTCGGCGCCTCCGGCGCCCGGCTGCCCGTGACGCTGATCCACGAGATGCGGAAGCGCGACGCCGAACGCGGGCTCGCGACCCTCTGTGTCGGCTTCGGGCAGGGCGCGGCGATCGAGTTCTCGCGATAGACGGGCGATCCGCGGGGCGACGGAAACCGAGGCCGAGCCCTCTCAGGCGTCGTAGCCGGCCATATCCATCAGGTCGGTGAACTGCTCGGAGTCGAGCGCGTCCTCGTAGACGATGCCGGTGAGCATCCCGCCGGGGTACGACTCGCCGTTCATCACGTGGTTCACCTTGTGGCAGTGGACCGCGTAGACCCCGGGATCGGCGTCGGCGGTGAACTCGATCGTCTTCCGCTCTGCCGGCGAGAGCGGGACCACGTCCTCTTTGTATCGACCAGCGTCGGGGATGACGCTCCCGTCCTTCTCGACGACTTCGAACCGGTGGTTGTGCGTGTGCATCGAGTGGCTCTCGTACCCGTTGTTGGTGAGGTGGACCCGCACGCGGTCGCCGGACTCGACGACCATCGGGGAGCCCTCCTCCGGGTGGAGGCTGTAGGGAGCCGCCCGGCCGTTCACGGTGAACGCGTCGGGGTTGCGGTCGCGGTGGCCGAAGGAGACGTCGCCGCCGGCGGTCGACGCCGACAGCCGGGTGTCCCAGTCTTTCACCGTCATGAAGAACTCCTTGTCCGGCGGCTCGTAGTCGACGGGATCGACGCGGAGGATCCCGTACATCCCCAGATCGAGGTGGTTCTGCGTCTGGAAGTGGCAGTGGTACAGGTGCGTCCCGGGGACGTTCGCGGTGATCTCGTACGTCTCTGATTCACCCGGACCGACCTGCCGCCCGGTCGTCGTCGGCGCGCCGTCGTCCATCCAGCTCTTTTCGAGCGCGTGGACGTGGAAGGTGTGCGGGCGGTTGTGCTGGGTGTTGTCGTACGTGATCTCCATCTCGGTGCCCTCCGTGACGCGAAGGACCGGACCGGGCACGCTCGGCTCCGTGTCAGCGGTCTTCCACCCCCAGACTTCCGGCAGCTCCCACGGTCCGCCCTGGCTGTCGTCACCGAGGAGCCGGTGGCGACACGCCTCCGTCGAGAGCGTCACCGCGCCGTCGGTCTCGTCGAGGTCGAT
>CAZNOA010000394.1:0-1848 GCA_964574565.1 uncultured Halobellus sp.
CCTCGTCGCCGTCCACGGAGATCTGCACCGGTTCCGTGTCGCCGTCGGGGGACTCTCCCCCGAGGCGTCGGTCGAGGTTGAAGACGGCGTTCAGCTCCCGTTGAACGTCGCCGACGACGCCCTGAACGAGTTCGCTCGGCGCGATCGCCTCGTACTCGTAGGGGTTGTTGCCGGCGCCGCTGGCCTCGCGTTTGTCGCGTTTGACCGTCCCCTCCTCGTGGAGCTCCGCGAGCGCCTCACGGACGGTGCTCGGGTAGAGGCCGGTCCCGTCGGCGACTTCGTCGCTCGTGCTGTCGGGGTTGTCCCGGAGGTAGACGTAGATCCGGGCGCGGGTCTCGGTGTCGAGCAGCCACGAGAGGAGGTCGACGATGTTGTCGTCGAACCCTCTGACCGCCTTGTCGGCCCCTTCGCCGATCCGCTCTTTGGTCTTCCGGAGCTCTTCGCGGGTCCGTTCGGTCGGCGACTCGTCGACGACGTCACCCTCTGCGTCGGTGTCGTCGTCGGAGCCGGGCGGGAGTTCGTCGTCGGAATCGTCCGTACTCATACCAAACGATGGGGTCCGCCCGCCCAAAAGGGTTTCTCGTCCCTTCTGTTCCGACGGAACCCCGCGAGCGGAATGCCGAATGCGCATGCCCGGCCGACCTCCACCCTACCGGCCGAAAACGCCTGACAGGGGACGACCTCTCCGCCGGGAGTCGGTGCCGACGACGCCGCAGGCCTGCCCTTACGCCGACGGAGCGAGAATCAGATCCGCACACAGCGCGTCGGTCCCCGACTCCTCGCGGAGCCGCCGTTGGCGCTCGCTCCCGCTCTCGGCGTCGTACACGTCTCGGATCCCGCCGATTCCGAGCCGGTCGCACTCCCGGTCGACGACGTCGCCGAGCGACAGGGTCTCCTCACCGCTCCGGGCCAGAAAGCTGGCGTCGTGGCCGTGCCGGATCGCCCGCCACTTGTTCTCGTCTAACAGCTCCCGCCGGAGGCGTTCGGGCGCCTCGCCGTCCGCGTAGCGTTCGGCGTAGTCGACGACGAGCGCGTGGACGTACTCGGCGAGCGCGAGCGTCACCTCGGGGTCGCGTTGGGCGTCCGGCGCGCGCACCTCGACCGTCCCGTGGCCGGTGTGCGGGCGCACGTCGAACCAGAGCTCGCCGCGGTCCGCGATGGAGCCGTGTTCGACCATCCGGCGCTCGTACCGCTGGAAGGCGTCGAAGTCGTCGAACGCGCTCGGGATCCCCGTGTTCGGGAGGTTCTCGAAGATCTTCGCGCGGGCCGAGGCGAGCCCGGTGTCGAACCCGTTCCAGAACGGGGAGTTCGCCGACAGCGCGAGCAACACCGGACAGTGCCACCGGAGCCGGTTGGCGATCCACACCGCCTTGTCCGCGTCGTCGACGCCGACGTGAACGTGGAGCCCAGCGGTGGTGTTGCGGTGTTGCGGGTACTGGATCCGGTCGAGCTGTGCCTGATACCGCGGCTTCTCGACGTGATCCAGCTCGCGCCACTTCGCCGTCGGGTGGAGCCCCGCGGCGGCGATCCGATAGCCGTCGGCCGCCGCGTGATCGACGAGCGCCTCGCGGACGGCCGACAGCGCTCGCTGCGCGTCGCTCGGCTCCTCGATCAGCTCCGTCTGCGCTTCGATCGTACACTGAAACAGCTCGTGTTCGAACCCCTCGGGGACCGCCTCGGGGGGGTCGCGGCCGTAGACGAGGTCGTCGGTTCCGGAGGTCGGGCGACCGTCGGCATCCACGATGTAGAACTCCTCCTCGATGCCGAGCGTCCCCATCCGGGCGAACGCGTCCCGCGAACCGAGATCCATTACGCACCCGTTCCGGCCGCGCGGTCTTATATGAATTG
>CAZNOA010000395.1:0-1846 GCA_964574565.1 uncultured Halobellus sp.
CCGCTCTCAGCCGCGGTTTCGTCCTCACCCAGTCGTCTCCTCTTCGTCGAACAGTCCGAGGTCCTCGGCGACGAGGTCGGCGAGTTGGTCCTTGAGCGCGGGCTCGACTTCCGCGATCTCCTCGCCGTCGTGTTTGCCGTCGTTGTGTCGTGCGAGGACGTCGGGCACGTCGGACAGCGGCACGCGGGTCTCCGTCTCGCACTCGGTGCAGACGATCGGGACGGACGGCTCGTCGGTGGACATCGTTCCGATACTCGCGGGTGCCCGATATATGCCTTCGGGGGGTCACGACCTCCGCGGAGGCGTTCGTGTCTTCTCCGAGAGGCGTCACGGCCACCTCGCGGAGGACCCGTCCCGAACGAACCTCTGCGGCGATTCGCCGTCCGAAACCGCCACCGTCTACTGTTGTGACCGTCTACCGCCGACCATGCGCGTCCTCGTAACCGGAGCGGCCGGCGGGATCGGCGGCGGCGTCGCTCGAACGCTCTCGGCCGCCGGACACGCCGTGACCGGGGTCGACCTCGACGCGTCCGGGCTCGACGAACTGCCGGACGGCATCGAGACCCGCGCGCTCGACCTGCGAGACGGGGACGCCGTCGAGGCGTACCTCGCGGACCGCCCTTTCGACCGGGTCGTCTCCTGTGTCGGCGGCTACGAGATCGCGGCGATAGAGGACACCTCGGTCGAGTCGTTCCGCTGCCAGCTCGACACCAACCTGACCGCGGTCCACACCGTCGTTCGCGCGACGCTCCCGTCGATCCGCGAGCGCGGCGGGCGGATCGTCGTCGTCGGCTCCATGCTCGGATCGGTGCCGCTCCCGTACCACGGCGCGTACAGCGCCGCCAAGGCCGGGCTCCGCGGCTACGTCGACGCCCTGCGTCGCGAGACGGAGCCCCGAGGGGCGACGGTGGCGCTCGTCGAACCCGGGCCGGTCCGAACCGGGTTCAACGAGCGGGCCGCCGCCGAGGCCCGTGCGAGCGCCGAGCGCGACCCGAGCGGTCCGTACGCCGACGACTACCGCGCGTTCGAGGGGTACGCGCCCGCCGCGAGCGACGTGGAGAGCGTGGTCGAGTGCGTCGTCGTCGCGGTCACGAGCGACAGACCGCGTACCCGGTACCGCGTGAGCCGGCGGGCGAAGTGGCTCCCGCGGATCGGGGCCCTCCTCCCGGACCGGCTGCACGACCGGCTTATCCGCGCCGGGCTCCCCGGCGGTCTCCTCGGGCGGTTGATCGATCGTCGCGGTTGAGCCAATGCGGCCGCCCGGTGAGCGCTGCGACCCGATCAGCCACGCCGACCGACCGGCACCGCCGATCGCCTGACGCCGCTAGTCTGCGGCTCCGGACGACGCCTGATCGGACTCCTCGGACTCGCCCGAATCGGCGTCTGCGCGGTCCGCGGTGTCGGCTTCCCCGTCGGTCGCGTCGGCGTAGAACTCCTCGGGCGTCGCCTCGATCCGCTCGAATTCGCCGAAGTCGCGCTCGTGGTGGCGGATCGTCTGCTCGACGATCCACGCGCTGTAGCGCTCGGAGAACGCCCACTCGCCGTCCGCGTCGTCGACCGCGAACCGGTCGTCCGTGGCGAGCGCGGCGTACAGGTGGTAGAAGCCGAGGACGACGTCGCCGAACGCCGTGGCCTCCCGGCCGATCTCGCGGCGCTTCTCCGCGAGCTGCTCGCGTCCCGCGTCGGTGAGCGCGAAGTACTTCCGGTCGGGCTCGTCCGCGCGCTCGACGCGTTCGGCGACCCCCTCCTCCTCGAACTTGTAGAGGATCGGGTAGACGGAGCCGTACGAGGGCTCCCAGTGGCCGCCGCTGATCTCGGTGATCTCGCCCAGCAGCTCGTAGCCGTA
>CAZNOA010000396.1:0-1844 GCA_964574565.1 uncultured Halobellus sp.
CGGTCGAGCATGACGCTCGCGTCCGGGTAGCGCTCGATGAGCCGCTCGAAGAGGGAGGTCTGGAGGTCGTTTTCCGCGCGCACGACCGGCGGCAGCTGCTCGTGGTCGCCGACCAGCACGAACCGATCGGCGAGGTTGATCGCGGCGTGGGTGCCCGGCTCCGTGAGCTGGGAGGCCTCGTCGACGAGGGCGACGTCGAACTCGCACTCGCGGAGGACGCGAGATCCGCAGGCGGCGGTCGTGGCGGCGACGACGGGCGCGTCGCGTAGCTCGGCGGCCTTCGCGTTCGGCTCCCCCCGCTGGACGAGCCGCACGTCCTGCATGTCGGCGCGGACGCCGGTTTCGGTGCCGACTCGGAGGATTCCGCCGGTTTCACCGGCTCCGTTCGGTCGCGCGGACGCGACCCCGTCGCCGAACCCCTGATCCCGGAGCGCCTCGAGCGCGTTGTCGACGGCGCGGTTCGTGAACGCCGACAGCAACACGCGGTTCCCCTCGGCGACCAGCGCGCGGATCGTTCGGGCGATGGTGTACGTCTTTCCGGTGCCGGGCGGGCCGTGGATCAGCGCGCAGTCCTCGGCGTCGACCGCGAGCGAGACGGCCTCGTTCTGGGCGTCGTTGTTGTCGATGTACGCGTCGGGGGCGTCGGCGGGACGGTCGTCGGACGACCGAAACGCAGGGGCCCGCCGCCCGAACAGCACGTCCTTCCGCTCGGGGCTCCCTTTTAAAATCGCGTCGTGGAGCGCCGTGAGCGAGCGGTCGACGGATATCTCGGAGGGGTAGACGTCGAGCCGCCGCAGCTCGACGGGCTCGTCCGTCTCGACGACGACGTCGTCGCCGAGCTCGACTATCCGACCGAGCTCGCCGTGGCCGGTCACCGGGTCCCCGTCGCTCGCGAGGGCCACGTCGCCCTCGCGGAGCTTCGAGACGGCGTCGTCCGGCTTCCGGGCGCGGAGCCGCCAGCGGTTCTCCGCGATCTCCGTCTGCGAGACGGGTTCGAGGTCGATCAGCGCGCGGTCGTCCGCGGCCCGTTCCTCCGGAGTCTGTTCCCACAGCTTTCGGTACTCCGCATGCGTTTCGCGGCGCTCCTCCTCTAACGCGACGTAGAAGCGGTCGAAGTAGTCTCGCTCCGCCTCGGGGACGGGGGTGCCGACCTGTCCGGCCTTCGACTCCTGATCGAGGCGGCCGGAGACGACCATGCAGGTGTCCTGCTCGAAGCAGTACTGACAGGTCGCGTCGGCCTCGTATCCGGTGGGGACCGTCGGGCGTTCCCCCGCGTCGTTGAGCCCGCGCCACTCCATCGCCGCGAGGGCGTTGCGCTCGCGGACGACGAACTCCAAGAAGCCCCGACCGACCGAGAACTCCTTCGCCGGGGCGAGGTCGCCCGACTCCTCGTTGCGGTCGAGCGCGGTGTTTTTCGTGTACAGGAGCGTCCCGATGTCCGGGTCGACGCCCCGCTCGTCGAGCATGAGCGCGTAACAGGCCGCCTGTACCTTGTCGTGGAACCGCGGCTCGCGGTTGGTGTTCTTTCCGGTCTTCAACTCGACGGGGGTCCCGCGTCGGAGCGCGTCGGCGCGCCCTTTTAATCCGAACGTCGGCGAGATGAGGGTGAACTCCGACCGCCACGTGTCCTCGTCGGTGAGCGTCCCCTGCGCGAGCCACCCCTCGATGGCAGCCGCGTTGCGACGCACCTCGTCGGCGACTTCCTCGGGCTCGTAGCCCAGCAGACCGAGTTCGAGGCCCGCCTCCTCGACGCGGTCCGCGATCGACGCCTCGAGGTCCATCCCCCGGAGCAGGTCGCCGAACACCTCGTGGACGATCGTCCCCTTGACGACCGGGTAGTTGAG
>CAZNOA010000397.1:0-1836 GCA_964574565.1 uncultured Halobellus sp.
CGATACTCAGCGTCCTGTTGTACCCGCTCGGGTTCATCTACATCATCATCGGCGGATACCAGCTGTACACCGAAAACACCCTGCCGCCGGTCGCGTTGACCCTAGAGCGGCTCGTGAGCCTCCCGACGCTGCTGCGCCACTGGACGATCGTCCTGCTCGGTAACTTCGCCGGCGGCGCGGTAGGCGCCGTCGTGTTGGCGTACACCGGCGTTTTCTCGCCGGAAGTAGCGAGCGTCGCGATGGACATCTCGCGGTCCGGCGTCGAGACGGGCTGGTGGTCGCTGTTCTTCAAGGGCGCCGTCGCCGGGCTGATCGTCGCGGGCGTCGTCTGGGTCGGCTTCGCGACGACGGACAGCGCCACCCGAACGCTCGTCGTCTACCTCGCGTTTCTGGCGATCCCGCTCGGGAACCTCTATCACGTCGTCGTCTCGTTCACTGAGGCGCTGTTCTTGATGTTCGCCGGGGCGCTCGGGATCTACGTGGGAATGGTCGAGTTCGTCTTGCCGGTGCTGCTCGGGAACACGGTCGGCGGCGTCGTGCTCGTGACGCTGGTGAACTACTTCCACACGAGCGAACAACGGCTCGAAGCGGCGCGATTCGAAGGGATGTCGCGCCAGCTCTCGGTCCCGGAATGGCTGCTCGGCCGGGCGGCCGGCCGCTCGTACGTCCCCATTCTCAATACCGCCGAGGCGGCGCTGTTCTCCGACGACGGCTACCGCGTGATGGTGCCGATCACGAACCCGCGAACCGACGAGCGGATAGTCGAACTCGCGAGCGCGATCGCCAGCGACCACGAGGACGGAGTCGTCCACATCGTCCACGTCGTCCAAGCGCCCAGCGGGATGTCGCTCCGGTCCGGACGCAACAGCGGCCGAATCGCCGAGGTCTCCGACGAGCGGATGGGTG
This sequence comes from uncultured Halobellus sp., assembly GCA_964574565.1. Lineage (GTDB taxonomy): Archaea > Halobacteriota > Halobacteria > Halobacteriales > Haloferacaceae > Halorubrum. The sequence goes on from CAZNOA010000397.1 coordinate 907, forward strand.
GGCTCCGCGAGATCGCCGAGGCGTACGACGTCGACGTATCGACGTCGACGGTCGTCTCGCACCGCTCGTTCGAGGAGGTGTTCAACATGGCCCGTCGGACCAGACCGGAGGCGGTGTTGATGGGTTGGGGTGACAACCAGCTCTGGAGCGCCGCGCGGGCCGAGGGTCCGATCGACGAGCTCACCAACCAGCTTCCCTGCGATTTCCTCATCCTGAGCGAGACGGATCTCGACGCCTCACGGATCCTCCTGCCGACCGCCGGCGGACCGGATTCGGCTCTCGCCGCGGAGGTCGCGAGCGTCCTCGCGCGAACCGCTGGGTCGGACGTGACGCTCCTTCACGTCGTCGACGACGAGACGGAGCGGGAGCTCGGCGAGGCGTTCCTCTCGACGTGGGCGGACGAACACGGTCTGCCGGACGCCGCTTTGACCGTCGACGCCGGCGGCGACGTAGAGGAAGCGATCGCCCGTGAGGCGGTCGAGAGCACGCTCGTCATCATCGGTGCGACGGAGAGGGGAATCTTGTCACGGCTTCTCTCCGACTCGCTGCACCTCGACGTGCTCAAACAGATCGACTGCTCGGTGCTGCTCGCGGAACGACCGCAGCAACGCTCGATCCGCGACCGCCTGTTCGGCGGTGGGCGGCGGAGCAAAGATCCCGAGATACCGGTCGACGCCGATGACGCCGGCGACGAGCGAAGGGGATCGTCGGTTCCCGGCAGAGGCGCCGAGACCGCCGAAGAACCGATCGGATCGGGACAGCCCGACGAGGGGTTCCCGTCCAGTGAGCCGATCATCACTGATCACGACGATGTAGACGTAGACGAGGATGTAGACGTAGACGGCAAGCCCGAGGACGATGGCGACGGGCCCGAGGACGATGGGGACGATTCAGACGAGGACGACGGCGACGATTCAGACGAGGACGACG
>CAZNOA010000398.1:0-1834 GCA_964574565.1 uncultured Halobellus sp.
CCGCGAGAGCCGCGGTGGATCAGCGCCTCGCCCTGCCGGTACGACTGGCAGGCGTTGAGCAGGAAGGCGCTGACGCCGACCTCCAACTCCTCGTCCGTCAGATCGAGGTACTCGTCGCTACACTGCATGCCGCGGTCGTCGACGTGACCGATGTAGTGGAGGAAGTCCACGTCGGATTCGAGCGTCTCGCGAAGCTCCTCGCAGGTGAGATCGTGACGCACCTCGATGTCGAACTGGACCATGTCGCGGAGGCCGTAGAGGTCTGCGACCTCGCCTTCCTCGCGCATCTGCTCGTCGTTACAGATGACCAAGACGGAGATCCGCGACTGCTCGACCGCGCCGGCTTCTAGCCGTCGGTGATACGCGTCGAGCGTCGCCTTGTTCGCGTCGAGAGGAACCCCGTCGCCGACCCAGGCGTGCTCGACGGTGTCGACCGGCTCCGGCCGCACGAAGTCGGCGTCCGCCGGAACGGCACCCGGGTCGTCGACGGCGCGGGTGCCCCGAGAGAACCCGGTCGCGCCCCCGTCGACGCCCGTAGTGCCGGCAGCACCGGCCGACCCGCTGGCGGCGCCCCCGCGAACGAACTCGTCCGGGCCGAGCGTCGGGAGAGCGCCAGCGGGAGAGGCGGGCGTATCGCGGGGGTCGGCGTCGGCGCCGCGGAAGATCCCGATGCCGCCGCCTTCGCTGCTGTCGGCAGGCGTGACCGTCTGCGGCGACCGAACGATCGACAACTCCCCGGCGACGAAGGGGAGCATCTCGACGTTCTCGGGGTCGGGCCGCACGTCTGTCGTCAGCGTCCACTGCGGCAGCTCCGGCTCGACGCGCTCGAAGGGGACCGCGAGATACTCGCCGAGCCGCTCCGCGAGCGGGAGGTCGTACACCCGCCCCCAGTCGAGGTCGACGTCGGTCGTCTCGCGCTCGTGGAGGTCGACCGGGTAGAATCCCTCCGTGCGAGCGAGACAGTCGAAGTGGAACGACTGGCGGAGCACCTCGGCGGTCCGGCGCTCGAAGTCCGGCTCCAAGGGGTACGTCCAGCCGTCTCCTTCGATCCGGGGCGCGTCGCCGGGCACGACCTCGGCCGCGAAGTAGTACGCCAACGAGACCACCGGGTAGAGGTGTTCGTAGGTCGGCGGCACGACGATCCGGATCCCGCTGTCGAGCGGTTCGACCCGCTCGGGCACCCGGAACTCCTCGCCCGGCTCGATGAGCGGCGGGTGTCCGCGGAGGGTCGGGAACGACCGCTCCGGACTCGTCGTCTGCAGCGCTGAGCCGAGCAGCGACACCGCCTTCATCAGCGACTCGGGGTCCGTCGGCGTCGTGATCGTCCCCGCCGGCACCTGATGGAGCGACCGGAAACCGAGCGTCACCTCCGCGGCGCCGTCGAGGTCGATCCGCGTCGTCCGGTCCGTCGTCGAGACGGAGAACCCGGAGTGGAAGGACAGGTACAACTTCGTCGGGGCAGGGTCGATCCCGACGTGGTACGTCCCGTCCGGCATCGCGTAGGAGTCGCCGCGTGTGAGCAGCGTCCCGTCCCCGCACCGGGCCTCGACGACGGCCACCCGCGGGATCTCGATCGAGCCCGTCTCGACCGTGACGCTCGCGTCGACGGGGAAGTAGTGCGCGGACTCGGGGCTCGATCGCGGCTCGACCGACCGGTCGGTGTACACCTCGAACTGCGTGTTCTCGATGTGGTCCGTGACGGTGAGTCCGGCCGCCTCGGATAACGGGTCGATGTCGATGCTCATGAGAGATACCTCCGAACCCACCGTGAACGGGGAGCGTCGGGATTCTGTACGCTCATGTTGACGGAGACGGCGATAAAGCTTGTGTCGGT
>CAZNOA010000399.1:0-1833 GCA_964574565.1 uncultured Halobellus sp.
ACGCTGCCGAGCAGGAGTCGCCGGAGACGGCTCCGACCGCGCGATCCCAAAAGCAGCGTGCTCGGGTCGTGTTCGCGTTCCGCGGCGAGGATCGCTTCGGCGGGATCGCCGCGTCTGATATCTGTCCGCGCGTCCAACCCCCACTCGGTGAGTCGCTCGAGGAACGACTCGAGACGCGCTTCGACCTCTGCGTGATCCCCGGTGTCGTCTTTCGGCGAGCGGACGTGAACGAGCGTGACTTCCTCGGTGGCGTGCCGGAGGTACTCGAACGTCGCGAAGGCCCGCTCGGCGTTCTCCGAGAAGTCGGTCGCGAAGAGCGTCCGCTTGAACAGGTGGCGCCGGACCGTCTCGGGGTCGTCCACGCCGCGCTCGATCCGGTCGACGAGCAGCGGAACGACCGTCGTCCGCGCGAGGTTCCGCGCGGTCGATCCGATCACGCGGTTCTCGAGCGGGCTCTTTCCCCGAGAGCCGACGAGGATCAGGTCTGCTCCGACCGCACCGGCGATCCCGTTTATTCGCCGGTGGGGCGTCCCTCGAACCACGTGCGTTTCGACGGCGAACCCGGCCGCCTCGATCCGGCCCCGGTAGCGGCTCAGCGCACGCTTACGGCGCTTCTCGAAGTCGATGCCGGGCATTCCGGAGTGGACGTTCGACGGGACGACCGTCACCAAGTGGATCCGATCGACGCCGATCCGATCGAGGCACCCCAATCCGGTCTCGGATTTGATCATCGTCTCACTGGCCGTCGAGAGGTCCGTCGCCAACACGGCCGACTTCCCGGTCATCGCCGCCGCCCGAGTGTCGTTTCACGACGATCCGCAGTATTTTTCATCACTTACAATACTGTCGTGTCGAACATAAAACCCGCGGTCGGTGTGCGTCTCGCGGTTGCGTCGAGAGAACGGAAGCGATCGGGAAACGAACGGTGTCCGATGTCGCGTCACGCGTCGTCAAACGCGTTCACGACGGTTTCGAGATCCCCGGTAACGCGGTCCCGGTCGAGGTTCTCGCCGCGGTAAGCGCGCTCGACGACTCCGTCCGGGTTGGCGAGGATCGTGACGACGACGTGGTTGAAATCGTATCCGTCCAGTCGTTCGCTTTCGGTCGTCCGCTCGAAGCCGATTCCCAGCCGCTCGTCGACGATCTCTTGGGCTGCTTCGGGCGTTTCCGGCCGAAGGTAGTGCCAGTTACCCGCCTCGAGGTCCACGCCGAGGCTCTCGGCGTTGTCGCGAAGCGCGGCCTCGTCGTCGCGCTCCGGATCGAACGTGATAGGGAGAAACGCCACCTCGTCGGCGGCCCCCGTCTCCGCGATTCGCTGTTGAACGTCGACGAACCGGCGGAGAAGCACTCCGCACTCGGCCGGACAGAAGGTGAAGATACCCGTCACGAGCGCGGCCCGATCGAGGTCCGTGCTGTCGATCGTCTCTCCGGTGAGCGGGTCGGGCAGTTCGAACGCCGGGAGCTCCTGTCCGTACGCGGGGTACGCGAGCGCCTCGCTGTCGGCCATCTGGTCTTCTTGCGGTTCGAGGACGACGCCCTCCGGACTGTCATCGAACAGCCGCGACGTACACCCCGCGACGGCGCCCGTCGCCATCGCACCGACTCCGCCGAGTAGCCCCCGCCGTCTCATACACTGATCGAGGACGACCGTCCGCATAACGCGTCTGGTGTGATCGACGAACGGGGCGTCGAATCACCCGACGAACGGGGCGTCGAATCACCCGACGACGCGATCAGCGTTCGTCACCGGATCCCCCGGTGGCCTCGCTCACAGCGGCGAGTAGTACGGTATCGGCGGATGCGGCAGCGGCACGCCGAGGGTCGCAAGCCCGT
>CAZNOA010000400.1:0-1832 GCA_964574565.1 uncultured Halobellus sp.
CCCAGCCGCTCCCGTGCGAACTTCGTGAGCAGCGGGAGGTCGTCGAGGTGGAGCAGCTTCAGCATCGCCGCCTTCTCGCCTTGATTCGCCTTCTCCAGCGTGTCGTCGTCCGTCCGGGAGAGGTCACGCATCAGCCGGTCGTACCGGTCGTTCGGCGCGAGATACAGCAGCCGCGTGAGCATCAGCCGGGAGCGCATCCGCGGTGCGACGTCGCGGTGCCACAGCGACTCGTACACCGAGAGGCTCTCCGCGTCGACGCGGCGCTCGGAGTCCGTGAGACACCGGTCGATCGTCGACGCCGCGGCGCGGGCCGACTTCATCCCCTTGTGGATCCCCTCGCCCCACAGCGGATCGATCGTCGGCACGGTGTCGCCGATCGCGAGGAACCGGTCGGTGTGCATCTGGTCGGGCATCTGGATGTGTGCCGACCCCCGATGGACTTTTCCGTCGATCTTCTCGGCGTCCGCGAACCGCGGGTCTCGGTCGATCCACTCGTCGAGGTAGCCGTCGACCGTCTTTCCCTCCTCGGCGAACTCCCGGTGGCGGTCGTTCTGGATGTAACAGATCCCGACCTTCGCGGTGTCCTCGCCCGTCGCGAAGATCCACGAGTAGCCGCCGGGCGCGATGGTGTGATCGAGCCGGAGCATCATCGCTCGCCGCAGGTCCGCGTACTCGGGGTGGTTCATCTCGACGCCCTCCATCTCGTACTCGATGCCGATCGCCTGGTTTTCTCGCTCCAGATCGACGACGTCGAGGGCGCTCGCGATCGGGGCGGCGGGACCGGTCGCGTCGACGACGACGTCCGCGTACACCTCCTCGTCGCCGTTGTATCGGACGCCTTGGATGACGCCGTCGTCGTCACAGATCGGCCGGGAGACCCGCGCGTCGAACCGGTAGTCGGCCCCGTTCTCGCGGCCGTCCTCGACGAGGAACCGTTTGAACTCGGCGAACTCCAGGACGGCTCCGGGCTGATAGCTCTCGTAGTAGTTGTTCGGCGACTCCAACACCACGTCGTCGGTGTACGACATCACCACGTCGTCGGGGATGCCGAACGCGGACATCATCGACGGGAAGGTTCCGGCCGTCGACTTGTTGCTCTGGCGGGGGAAGTCTGCTTCGGGCTCCGTTTCGAGAACGACGACGTCGTAGTCGCGCGTCGCCAGATCGCGGGCGCACTGAGCGCCCGCCGGGCCGGCACCCGCGATCACGACGTCGTAGCGATCACTCATACACTCGTACATACGGACCCACGTAATTAGGCTTGCTGAAACTCGACGCAACCTGCCGCCGATGGGCCTCGGTCGCCGTATTTTAGCGGATCGCGGAGGTCGGAATTCTCACTTTTCCGAACGAAACGCCGCTCAGTAGAACTCGCGAACGAGGTCCGTCGCACCCTCGGGCGCGCCGTCGGGGATGACGGACATGTCCTCGTCGACGCCGTGCTGTTCGTGGTACGGGATGGAGTCCTCGTCCTGATAGACGATTCCCTGGAACTCCGTTTCGGAGTCGAGGATCACGTCTTTGGCCGCGCCTTTGTCGGTCGGGTCGTGTCCCTCGTCTTTGAGGTCGACGAGCGAGTCGCGGAAGTAGTCGTACGTGTCCACGTCGTTGAACGTCACGCACGGGGAGTAGACGTTCACGAAGCCGAACCCGTCGTGTTCGACCGCCTTCTGGACGATCTCTTGGTGCCGCAGCGCGTCCGAGGAGAACGACTGGGCGATGAACGTCGCGCCCGACGCGAGCGCGAGCGCGTGCGGGTTGACCGGCGGCTGCTTGGGACCGTCGGGGGTCGTCGACGTCTCGAAGTCCTCGCGCGAGGTCGGCGACGCCTG
>CAZNOA010000401.1:0-1819 GCA_964574565.1 uncultured Halobellus sp.
CGAGGCCTTCTTCGACGTGCCGATGACGATCGACGCGACCCGCGTGCGGAACGTCTACCTCACCTTCGAAGAGGGCGAAGTCGTTGAGTTCGCCGCCGAAACCGGTGAGGACGCCCTCGAAGCCGTCCTCAACACCGACCCGGGTGCCCGCCGTCTCGGCGAGCTCGGTATCGGGATGAACCGCGGCATCGACCGGTTCACCGACTCGATCCTCTTCGACGAGAAGATGGGCGACACGGTCCACATGGCGGTCGGCCGCGCCTACGACGCCTGTCTCCCCGAGGGGGAGTCCGGCAACGACAGCGCGGTCCACGTCGACATGATAAGCGACGTGAGCGAGCGCTCCCGGATCGAGGTCGACGGCGACGTCGTCCAGCGGAACGGCACGTTCCGGTGGGAAGACGGGTTCGACGGCTGACTGCGCGACCCGTCCCCCGTGCGGACGGTCGTTATTGCGCGAGCGAGCGACTGCGCTCCGCCAACCGAGGCGTCGCGTCCGCCACCCCGTCCCACCGGTCCATACAGGTCACGCAGAGGTAGTACGCGAAGCCGTCGACGTCCCGGTAGCGGACCGGAGCGTCCACGCCGCATTTATCACAGACCATGCGTGAAAACTCGAGAAACGGAACATATAACTTCTGCTTTTCGAGATGCTGGGGTAAAACGGTCATAAACCCCGACCATTCACACGCGACCGCTCGCGTATCTCGGTGAACGGGCCCGTCCCCGACCGGTGGCTCACCCGGTCAGCGAAGCGCGTCGAGCTCGAACTCGAAGGCGGCGACCGGCACCTCGAGGTCGTGTTCGACGAGCACCGCGGGGTGGAGCTCCCCGATGACGCCGACGCGCTCGCCGTCGACTTCGACCGCCGCGGTCCGGCCGTCGATGAACGACGGGTGTTCTGTTCGCGGCGTCGCCAGCTCGGCACCGAAATCGTCACACACCGCCTGTAGCCGCCCTTTCGCGGCTTCGTAGGAGGCGTCGCGGCGGGCGACCGCGCCGGCGACGTGGCGGCGCTCGGCGACGTTCGTGTTCTCGCGGTCGTCGCGCTCGGCAACGAAGCCGACCTCCGAGACGTCTTGGGGATACGCGTTGTGAGTGTTCCGCTCCAACAGCATGACGAGCGAGGGGAGCGCCCACGTTCGCAGCTGCGTGTACGCTTCGCTGTACGGCTCCGTGATCTCGACGGGGTCGCCGCCGCCGAGAACGCCGGCGCCCGCGAGCGACGACCGCTCTCCGTCCTCGGTGTCCGTCTCGGCGACTGCGGCGCCGCCGGTCCCCGGCTCGACGTTCATCCGCTCGTAGTTCTCCGTCCCGCTCGTCATATGGAAGTTCAGCAGGTCCTCGAAGCCGAGACCGACGAGGCTCGTCCGGACCGCGTCCTCCAGCCGGGAGCGTTCGTGACGACCACCGACGGTCCCCACGTCGGGGTACCGCGGCTCCAAGTTGTCGAACCCGTACGCCCGCCCGACGTCGTCGACCAGATCGAGCGGGTGGAGCACGTCGACGCGGTACGGCGGAATCGTCACCTCGTAGCGCACCTCGTCGCCGAGCGTGTACGAGGCGTCGAGCCCCGCGCGCTCGAAGCAGTCGACGACCTCCTCGGGTTCGAAGTCGACGCCGAGCAGCGTCTCGATCCGGTCGTGGCTCACCGTCTTCTCGTCGGTGTCGAGGTTCGGGCGGACCAGCCTCGCACCGTACTCGCTCGGGTGCGTCGCGCCGTCGGCGTACTCGACGTTCACCGCCTCGATCGTCGCGCCCCGGGCCGAGAGCGCGTAACAGATGATCGTACACATCTTGTCGATCGTCCACTGGTCGG
>CAZNOA010000402.1:0-1814 GCA_964574565.1 uncultured Halobellus sp.
CCCGCCGGAATCATGACCTGAACGAGTCGCACGGTCCGTGGTGATGCCGACGGGTCTTATAGGGAGGCGGTGGACGGCGGCTTCCGGCGGTCGCGAAGCGACGCGGGATCGACCACACGGCAGCGACCGGTCGAGCGGGCGCCCCCGCGAAACGGAACTTTAATGCGCGAATCACTCGCATCTGCGGACACGAATGCTCTCTCCGCTGGTCATCGACACGTTCCTGCTCGACTATCACCTCGGGCACGTCCTGCTGCTCGGGCTCGTCGTCTCGCTTTTGGGAGCCGCGCCGCTGAAGTCCCAGCGGGTGATCGCCTCGATCTGTGCCGTGTTCGGCGTCATCTTCATCTCCGCGCCGTACACGACGATGCCGCCGACGTACATCCTCCTCGGCATCCCACTCGTCATCATCGGCGCGCTGCTGTGGACGATGGCCGACACCTGACGACCGGGCCTGCCCGCCGTTGTTCGATCCGGCCTCTTTTTGCACCCCGGGCGACACTGGTCGCTATGGTCACGGTACGAGCACCCGCCACGAGCGCGAACCTCGGTAGCGGGTTCGACGTGTTCGGAGCGGCGCTCACTCGGCCGGCGGACGTCGTAACCGTCGAGAAGGCGGCGGAGACGACGATCGAAGTCACCGGCGTCGGAGCGCAGTACATTCCGGAAGACCCGGAGAAGAACACGGTCGGTGCCGTCGTGGAGGCCCTCGACGCGCCCGCTCGCATCCACATCGATAAGGGAGTTCGCCCGGCCTCGGGACTGGGGTCGTCGGCGGCCAGCGCCGCCGGCGCCGCGGTCGCGCTGAACCGGCTGTACGACAGAGGGCTCTCCCGGTCGGAGCTCGTCCCGATCGCCGCGGAGGGCGAGGCGGTCGTCTCGGGGGTCGCGCACTCCGACAACGTCGCGCCCTCGATCCTCGGCGGCTTCACGGTGACGACGACCGAGGCGACCCACTCGGTAGACGCCTCGATTCCCCTCGTCGTCTGTCTGCCTGACGTCGCGGTCTCGACGCGAGACGCGCGGCGAGTCGTTCCCGAAACGGCCTCGATGGAGGACCTCGTCGAGACGGTCGGCAACGCGGCCACCCTCGCGATCGGGATGTGCGACTCTGACCCCGACCTCGTCGGGGCCGGGATGAGCGACCCCGTCGTCACTCCCGAGCGCGCTCGGCTGATCACGGGCTACGACGGCGTGCGGGGCGCCGCCTTCGACGCCGGCGCGGCGGGCGTCACCGTCAGCGGAGCCGGCCCCGCGATCCTCGCCGTCTGTCACGACGGCGATCGGCGAGGGGTCGCCGCCGCGATGCTCGACGCGTTCGCCGACGCCGGCATCGACGCACGGGCCTACCAGACCCGAATCGGAAAGGGATCGACGGTGTTGTCCGAGTAAGGACGTCAACGGCGTACGACCGCGCAGACGGCCAACAACGGTGCGGGGAGTGATCACCGCGCCGACGGTCGTCACCCCGCAACCTTTGCCGCTCGGACGAGTAGCAAGGGCACGTCCGAGCTCCGATCGAGCATGATGCCACCGATCGTCCGCCGGTGTCCCGAGTGCGGTACCAGAGACTGGAGTCGCCGTTTCTCGGTCGTCGTCACCGACGGTGGGGGCCGGCTGGTCGAGTGTCCGTCGTGCGACCATCGGTACAGACCAGCCGACGATCCGGCGCTCAACTGACGAGCGGGGTCCCGTCGAGTATCGCTCGACTCAGGCGATCTTCATCATCCGGGTCTCGAACTTGCCGACTCGCACCCGTACCCATCCCGCCAGCTCGGCGTCGAGCTCCGGGTCGTCGGTGTCGACGCGGAGCG
>CAZNOA010000403.1:0-1812 GCA_964574565.1 uncultured Halobellus sp.
GTAAGTAAGAGAAAGTTTATGCCGCCGTGCAGACAACCAAACGACTGGACGCCGGAGGGGCACGCGGGTAGGGGTACTCTGTGCTACTCCGGCCCATACAATATTCCCACCCACGAGCGGCGGCGCTCTCCGCCGCCGAGCGGTCCGATTTTCCGGCGGGTTCGAGAGGCGGTTCACTCGTGAACTTCGACGCCTTCGAGCCGGTGTACGAGTCCATTCTCGCGGACTTCGGCTTCGAGCGCGCGGCGGACGAGCGGGCCCGCGACGTCGCCGCGGAGCTGTCGACGCCCTTCCCGCTCCACCGGCTCGGCGATTGGGAGGGGGAGACGGTTGCGGTCGCCGGCGCTGCTCCGTGCCTGCGCGACGAGATCGCCGTCGCCCGTGACGCCGACGCGGTCGTCGCCGCCTCGACGGCCGCGGACGTGCTCCGCGACCGGGGAGTCGCCGTCGACTGCATGGTGACCGACCTCGACAAGAACCCCGACACCGCGGCCGAACTGACTCGCGACGGAATCCCCGTCGCGGCGCACGCCCACGGCGACAACGTTCCCGCGGTCCGCGAGTGGCTCCCGCGGTTCGACGCGCGGTGGACGCTGACGACCACGCAGGCCGCGCCCGCGGGCCCGGTGGAGAACACCGGCGGCTTCACCGACGGCGACCGCGCGGCGTTCCTCGCCGACCACGTCGGCGCGGGTCGGCTCGTCTTCCTCGGCTGGGACTTCGATGACCCCGACGTGGGTCCGATGAAGGTCAAAAAGCTGCGGTGGGCGGCCCGGCTGCTCCGGTGGCTCGAACGCCGCCGCGGCGAGCGGTTCGACGTCTTGGACGGGCGCCGGACGGAGCTCGACGCGGCGCTCGCGGGGGTTCTGGGCGACGGCGCGGGTTCGACCGATGACGTGGGTTCGACCGATGACGAACCCGACGACCGATAGCTACGCCACGCGGTCCTTCGGCAACAGCTCCGCACGCTCCCGGGCGTCGACCCACTCTATCAGCTGTACGAGCTGGTCGGTCGCGGCGTCGAACAGCCGTCTGCCCTTCTCCGGGGTAACGTCAGTCGGGTCGCCGAACGCGCCGTTTGCGGAGTTATCGATCGCGTCGTAGTACGTGCGAGCGCCGTGAACCCTCGCGTCGGAGCCGGCGAGGTCGACGAGCCCGCCGTCTCGGGCGCGCTCCAGCTGATCGGTCCTGACCAGTTCCGGGGCGATGTGGCTGATCATCGCCGTCTCCTTGGGGCCGGCGTGGGGGCCGTTTCGCTCGAACAGCTCGTCGACGAGCTCCGGGATCGACTCGTCCCACATCCACTCGATCGCGTACGCCGTCTCGTCGGCGTGGAGTCGTCGCCCGACCTCCCGGAGGTGCGAGACGTTCCCGCCGTGCGCGTTGACGTACACGACGCGGTCGATCCCGTGATACGCGAGGTTCCGCGTGAAGCTCTCGACGTAGTCGCGGAACATCGGCGGGTCGACCCACATCGTCCCGGGGAACTGCCGGTGGTGCGGGCTGACGCCCACCGTGATCGTCGGCGTGCGGACGGCCCCTGTCTCCTCGGCGGCCGCGGTCGCGAGCGCCTCGGCGATGCGGTGATCGGTCGCTAAGGGAAGATGCGGGCCGTGCTGCTCCGTCGAACCGAGGGGGACGACCGCGACCGACTCCGCCGCGAGTCGGTCGGCGAGCTCCGGCCACGTCCGGTCGGCGAGGTACATACGGGCGCCTCGTGCGCGGAGGGTATGAAACCCACCGACGCAGGGTCGCCCTGAAACCCACCGACGCAGGGTCGCCCACCGCCGCTCGCTTCGCGTCGATGAACTG
>CAZNOA010000404.1:0-1810 GCA_964574565.1 uncultured Halobellus sp.
GTGCACGAGCGGTCGAACTCGCGCGGGAGGCGGTCGAGTCGTTCGTCCGACACGGGCAACGTGAACAACCCGGGAGCATGCGAGAGGCGTTCTACGCCCGAACGGGCGCGTTCGTCCGCATCGAGTCCACCCGCGGCCGGGGGCGACTCCGCGGCTGTGCCGGCGCGTGGGAGACCTCAGACCAGCTGGGTCACGCCATCGTCGAGGCCGCCATCAAGGCCGCCTCGGGCGACTCCTGCGGCTCCGAGGTAGAGCCCAAAGAGCTCGACAACATCACCGTCTCCGTGTTCGTCGTCTCGAACACCGTACTCACCAACGACCCCCTCGCCGACTTGAAAATCGGCACGCACGGCGTCGCCGTCGACGGCGGGAACGCCCACGGCTGGCTCTACCCGACGGTCCCCGTCGAGAACGGGTGGTCCGGCGCCGAGTACCTCTCGCGCGCCTGCCGGAAGGCGAAGCTCTCCCCGACCGCGTGGGAGGACGAGGACACGATGGTGACGCTCATCGAGGGACAGGTGTTCCGAGAGCGCGCCGACGGCGGCGCCGTCGAGGAGCTGTAGGCGTTTCGAAGCGCCCGCCGCGTTATTCTCACCGAGTTCACTCCCCGCCGTAGCCGACCGCACCCGCGTCGGAGAGCGCCCGCTCAGTCGTCGCGTCGAGGTCGAACAGCGCCTCCGCCCCGTCGACGAGCTCCCCGCCGCGCAACACCGGCTCCATGAGCGACTCGGCCCCCTCCGGAGGCGATCGCGCCGCCAGCCCGACCGCGTGAGCGCCGTCGGCAGTGCGGTACACGGCTTTCGTCCCCGAGAGCTTGCCGCGCTTCGCGGCCGGCTCACCGTCGACGGCGACGATGTCGAGCGCGAAGTCGACCGGGTCGGCGTTCGAGACGTACCCGCCGACGCCGAACCCGTCGACGACGTCCCGGAGCGCTCGGAGGTCAGCCGGGCCGAGCCCGCCGGAGACGTACACGTCGACCTCCTCGTATCCGCGAACGTCGAGCTCCCACTGCACCTCCCGGACGATGTGCCGGAAGTCCCCCCGGCGGGACCCGGTCGTGTCGAGCCGGACGCCGTCGAGCCGGTCGCCGAGCGTCTCGACGGCGCGGAGCACTTCGTCGACCTCGTCGGTGTACGTGTCGCACAAGGCGATCCGCGGGACCGATTCGTCCACGCCCTCGTCGAAGGCGCGCCACGCCGCCTCCTGCTCGCCGCGGCCGAAGCAGATGGCGAGCGCGTGCGGCATCGTTCCGGAGGCCGACCGGCCGATCCGTTCGCCGGCGGCGACGTGTGAGAACCCGTCGAAGCCCGCCGCGAGCGCCGAGCGCTCGACCGTGGCGGTCATGGCGGGATGGACGTGACGGGCGCCGAACGAGAGTATCTGCGACGCCGGCGCGGCGACGCGGCAGTCGAGCGCGGCGGTCGCGATGCCCGACGCGTGCGAGAGGAACCCCAAGAGAGAGGTCTCAAAGCGCGCGAACGACAGGTACGGGCCCTCGATCCGCATCACCGGGCCGCCGTCGAACAGCCGGCCCTCGGGGATCGCGTCGACGTCGACGTCTCGCCCCTCGAGCAGCGCGACCGCGTTCTCCAACCCGGCGAACAGCTCGAAGTCGCCGTCGGGGAACTGGTCGGCGGTCACCTCGGCGACGACGCGAGGGTTTCGGTCCGCGTGCGCCAGTGCGGCCTCGGTCCGTTCGAAGTAGGCGTCTGTCGCCCGGCCCTCACGGACCGCGGTCGCGTCGACGATGTCGAACTCGGTCATACCGGGGGTACGCCCGCCGGAGCGAAAAAGCACCCGAGTCGGTCGG
>CAZNOA010000405.1:0-1805 GCA_964574565.1 uncultured Halobellus sp.
ACACCGAGGAGCGCTTCGAGTTCAAGAAGGAGGAGAAGTCCGCCTTCAAAAGCGAAAAGGGGCTCACCGAGGAGACGATCCGCGTCATCTCGGAGGACAAAGACGAGCCGGAGTGGATGCTCGAGCGGCGACTCCGCGCGCTGAAACACTTCCAGGAGATGCCGATGCCGACGAACTGGCCCGAGGCGCCCGATCTCAGCGAGATCGACATCGACGAGATCGTCCCGTACATCCGCCCCGACATCGACGTCCGCGGCGGCGTCGACGACTGGACGGACCTCCCCGAAGAGATCAAAGACACCTTCGACAAACTGGGTATCCCCGAGGCGGAGAAGAACGCGCTCTCGGGCGTCGGCGCGCAGTACGAGTCCGAGATCGTCTACCAGAACATGCAAGAGCAGTGGGAGGAGAAGGGCGTCATCTTCTGTGACATGGACAAGGCCGTCCGTGATCACGAAGAGCTCGTCAAGGAGTACTTCATGACGAAGGCCGTCCCCCCGAGCGACAACAAGTTCGCGGCGCTTCACGGCGCGATCTGGTCCGGCGGCTCGTTCGTCTACGTCCCGGAGAACACCACCGTCGACATGCCGATTCAGGCGTACTTCCGGATGAACTCCGAGGGGATGGGGCAGTTCGAGCACACGCTCATCATCGCCGAGGAGGGCTCGGAGGTCCACTACATCGAGGGCTGTTCGGCGCCGAAGTACTCGGCGTTCAACCTCCACTCGGGCGGCGTCGAAGTGTTCGTCAAGGAGAACGCACACGTCCAGTACTCGACCGTCCAGAACTGGTCGAAGAACACGTACAACCTGAACACCAAACGCGCCATCGCCGAGAAGGGCGGGCGCATGGAGTGGATCTCGGGATCGATGGGGTCGAAGGCGACGATGCTGTACCCCTCGACGATCCTGAAGGGTCGCGGCGCCTCCGACAACCACATCACCATCGCCATGGCCGGCGAGGGACAGGACATCGACACGGGCGCGAAGGTGTACCACAACGCGCCGGAGACGAAGTCGACCGTCGAGTCGAAATCGATCGCGAAGGACGGCGGCCGCACGAACTACCGCGGCCTCGTCCACATCGCGGACGGCGCCGAGAACTCCTCGACCGCCGTCGAGTGTGACGCGCTGATGTTCGACAACGAGTCGACCTCCGACACCATGCCGTACATGGAGATCAACGAGTCGAAGGTCGACGTCGCCCACGAGGCGACCGTCGGGAAGATCGGCGACGAGGACATCTTCTACCTCCAGTCGCGCGGCCTCGACGACGACGACGCAAAGCAGATGATCGTTTCGGGCTTCATCGAGCCCATCACGGAAGAGCTACCCATCGAGTACGCGGTCGAACTGAACCGACTCGTCGAACTCGAGATGGAGGGCTCGCTCGGATAACATGAGCACGAAAGCAATCGAGAGCCTCTCTGAGGACACGGTACGACGCATCGCCGAGGAACGCGACGAGCCAGAGTGGCTCCTCGAAACCCGTCTCGACGCCCTCGCGGCGCTGGAGACGGCAGAGTTGCCGGACGTCATCCAGACCCCCGGCCGCCGGTGGACCGACTTGGAAGCGCTCGACTTCGAGGCGCTCGTCGATCCCCTGAACCAGTCGGACGCGACGGAGCGGACGGCCGGCGACGACGGCGTCGTCGTCCTCCCGTTCACCGAGGCGTTCGACGAGTACGGCGACGTCATCGAGGCGAACTTCGGCGACGTGCTCGACCCCGAACACAACTACCTCACCGCGCTGTCGGTCGCGCTGTTCACCACCGGCACGTTCGTCTACGTTCCTGAAGGCGTCGA
>CAZNOA010000406.1:0-1801 GCA_964574565.1 uncultured Halobellus sp.
CCGAGGTTGTTGTCGTTGGCGACGACCGTCCCCTCGTCGTCCATCGCGTCCGCGATCTGGGTCGTCTTGCTGCCGGGCGCCGCACAGGCGTCCCAGACGCGCTCTCCGGGTTGCGGGTCGAGCGCGAGCCCGGGAAGCACGGACACCTCCTCCTGACCGTGGGTCCAGCCGTGGACGTACGGCCAGTTGCCGCCGGGGTTCCCCTCGGGGAGCCGGAAGAGCCCGTCGTGCCAGTCGACCGGCTCGTACGCCACGCCCTCCTCGTCGTACGCCTCGCGGACGCGAGCCGGCGAGGCCGCGATCTCGTTCGTGCGGACGACCGACGGGAGCGGCCGGTCGCAGGCCGCACGGAACGCCGCCGGGTCGTCGACGAGCGGTTGGTACCGCTCGAGTGGATTCATGGCCGCTCTTTCGCGTCAGTCCGTTAGTCGGTTTCGGGATTACTCCGGAGGCTCTCGCAGCCGGACCGTTGGCTCACTTTTAGGTCGGCAGGCGGCATATGCGACATTATGGCACGGATATCAATCGTCGACGACGGGGTGACACTGGACGATCCGACGCTGGTCGAGGGGTTCCCGGGCGTCGGACTCGTCGGGAAGATCGCGACGGACCACCTCATCGAGGCGCACGAGATGGATCACTACGCGAACGTCCACTGTGACGGGCTCCCGCGAGTGGCGGTGTACCGGGAGTCGAACCCGGCGCTGACGACGCCGGTTCGGCTGTACGCCGACCCGGATCTGGACCTCGTCGCGCTGCGCAGCGACGTGCCGGTGAATCCGAACGCGGCGACCGAATTCGCCGAGTGTCTGGATACGTGGCTCGGAGAGACGGATGTGTTTCCGGTGTTCCTCTCCGGGCTCGCTCGCGAAAAGGGGGACGAGCCAGCGGCGCTGTACGGCCTCGCGACGGGGGACGGCGCCGACGCGCTGTCGCGGGCGAACGTACAGGACCCGCCGGAGTCCGGATTGGTCTCCGGGCCGACGGGAGCGATGCTGGCCGCGTCGCTGGAGCGCAATCGGGACGCCGTCGGGCTCGTGGTCGAGTCCGATCCGCAGTTTCCCGATCCGGAGGCGTCTCGGCGGCTGATCAGCGACGGGATCGACCCGATCGCGGGGATCGAGACGCCCACGCAGGGGCTCGTCGATCAGGCGACGGAGATCCGGAACGCGAAGCAGTCGTTCGCCGAGCGGATGCGTGAGGCGACCGAGGAGAGCTCGCAGGCGGAGCCGCTGAAGATGTATCAGTGACTCCGCGTCGCCGACGCGGAGCGCTCAGTCGTCGGCTCGCTCCGTCTCGTCGGCGGGGTACCCACAATCGCCGGCCGCCAGCTCGTCGAGGATCGGGCGGTACTTGAGCTGTACCTCGTCCCACTCGCGGTCGGGATCGGAGTCTGCGACGAGGCCGACGCCGGCGAACAGCGTCGCGCGTCGACGGGTCGCGACGGCAGACCGGATCGCGACGGCGAACGCGCCGTTGCCGGCGGCGTCGATCCAGCCGACCGGCGCCGCGTACCAGCCGCGGTCGAACGGCTCCGTCTCGTGGATCGTTTCGAGCGCCCGGTCCGGCGGGAGCCCGCCGACCGCCGGCGTCGGGTGGAGGGCCTCGACGAGTTCGAGGACGTGGCGGTCGGCGTTCAGCTCGGCGGTGATGGGAGTGTGGAGGTGTTGGACGGTTGCGAGCCGACGCACCCGGCGGTCGCCGGCCGAGATCGAGGCCGCGAACGGCTCCAGTTGCTCGCGGACGGTGTCGGCGACGAGGTCGTGTTCGTGGACGTTCTTCGCGTCGGCGAGCAGCTCTT
>CAZNOA010000407.1:0-1800 GCA_964574565.1 uncultured Halobellus sp.
GATGAAGGCACAAAGTTCACGTCCTATCGGCTTCGACGTGAGCCAAATGGAACGCCGAGGACAGATCGGTCTGGTGGAAGCGCTCCTCCTTGACGTCGTTCGTCTCCACGAGACGTGGATGGAGGTCGTGTTTCCCAGACAGCTCGATCCGAGCGCAGTGTTGGGGAAGTGGAAGCCTGAGACGACGGTTCAGACGGTCGGGTACTACATCTGGGGAGCGCTCGGCGCGCCGCTCGTGGCGTTCGCGTACCCGCTCCTGCTCGTCGGCTTCGCCACGCGGTACTACGCGGCGAAGCTCGACTCCGCGGTCACCCGATTCGGCGTCCTGGGTGCGGTGATCGTCGCGACCGTGGTCTGGGGATCGCTGACCCTCGTTGCGCACCTCCAGCTACCGACGGACGTGATGCTCGGAATCGGACTCGCGAGCGTCGTCGCCATCGTCTCCGCCGGTCTCGCTGCGACGTTCTCGAAGGTCGGGGGGCGGTTCGTCAGCGTCCTCCTCGCGTACCCGCTCGGGATGACCGCCATCTTCCTACCGCCGGTCGTCGCCGCCGTGCTCACGCCCGCCATCGGCGGTATCATTCTCGACCCGAGCTACGACCTCGCGCGCTGGATCCTCGATACGTTCCTCGCGGTCGGCGGGATCAACGAGACGCTCCGTGCCGCCTTCGACCTAGACACCTTCGGCGAGCAGTGGGGGCTCGCCGGGCTCGGTTACCTCCTGATGTGGGTCGGCATCTCGGTCCCGCTCGGGTGGTTCCTCGGCGTCCTCGTCTCTCTGGCTGACCTCATCCGTCCGAAACCCGACGCCTGAGACCCTACAGTTCGGACTCATCACCACCGTACCGTTCTCGTGCCGTTTCGAACGCCGTCTCGGACTGCTCCTTGCTCCGACGCGACTCACGCTCTGCGATGGCCTCGGGGCCGGGAGTCGCGTCGTCGTCGACGCGTGCGAACGACGCGTGGACCTTCGAGTGACACCAGCGACACAGCGCGACCGTGATCTCGTGTGGCCCCGCGTCTTCGGGTTCGTCGCTCGTCTCGGCGGCGCGCTCGTCGTCGCCGCGCCCCGCCGACCCGTACATGAGGTGATGTTCCTCGACGAGCGGCCGAGCGTCCTCCGGCGCCAGCCGGATCTCCGCGAGGCCGCACCGAGCGCACTCGCGGCCGTTCGTCGTCGACCGGTAGTGCGGACAGGCGCGCCACGCGTCGTCGGGACCGACGTGACACGCGTAGCCGTCGGCGCGGCGCTCCGCGGCGAATTCGGGATCCGTTCCCGACTGCGACAGTGCGAACCGACAGCGGCCGTCGTCGGTGAGGTGGTCACAGACGCCGGCGACCGCGTACGGGTCGTCGACGCCGACGGGCGTTCCCTCCGGCGTGTGCTCCATGGTGGACGGTACGGTGCGACACGCTTCAATCCGATCACACGCCGGTTCCCGTCCGATCGCGGGCGTGGTCGATCCGATCGGAGGCCGAAAGTCGAAAACGAGAGTGGGAGGACGTGAGTGGCGACGGTTAAATCAGGCTGGCGCCGTCCAGCTCCGTGCGACCGTAGTCGACGTCGAGGAGCCGCAGGAGCGTCGGCGTGACGTCGAGGAGGTCGGCGTCTTCGACGTTCGCGTCCGGGTGGTCGACGAACAGGGCGGCGTCTTCGAACGTGTGCATTCCCGTTCGAGGCCCTTCCGTGTCGAAGACGGTGTCGTGCGGGCGGAAGCCGGATTTGAGGTCGAACCCGTCGTTCGGGATGACGACGAGGTCCGGCGCGATCTCGTCGTGGTCGCCGCGGAACACGGTCTC
>CAZNOA010000408.1:0-1797 GCA_964574565.1 uncultured Halobellus sp.
CGGTCGGGTCCCGTTACGCCGTCGCGCCGGCGACCAGCGTCTCCGCGACCGTCTCCACGAACCGGTCCGGGTGCTCGACGTGCGGAAGCAGCTTCGCGCGGTCGAAGACGACAAGGCGGGCGTCCGAGGCGTCCGCGAGCTCGCGTCCGTCGACGAGCGGGCTCACCTCCGCCTCGCGGCCCCACACGATCGTCGGCGGCACGTCGAGGTCGGCGAGCGCGGCCGCCAAGTCGAGGTCGCTGTTGAGGTAGCCGGAGATGAACGACGCGGGAGCGAACTTTGCGTTCTCGACGTGGGTGGTCCGCCACTCGTAGTCGACCCACTCCTCGTCGGGGTTCGTCGGGTCGTCGTAGCCGTGGTCGGCGTTGAAGTACCGGATCGACGGCTTCGACGTGATGAGGTTGAACAGCGCGTCGCCGACGAGCGGCGACCGAACGAGTTCCCGGAGCCACGACTTCGGCGGGCTCGGTCCCGCGACGGCCGTCGGGCAGACGCCGACGAACCCGCTCAGCGTCACCCGGTCGGTCGTCGAGCCGTCGTCGGTGGCCGCCCGCGCCGCGTACGCCGCCGATAGCGACGACGCGACGACGGCCGGCTCCTCGAACTCGAGCAGGAAGTCGCGGACGAAGTCCTCGTACAGCGCCGCGGAGTAGCGCAGCGGCGGTCGGTCGGAGCGGCCGTATCCCGGGAAGTCCGGCGCGACCACGTGGTAGTCGGCGGCGAGGTCGTCGAACACCGCGCGCCACTCGCCCGAGGAGCCGGCGGCGTTGATCCCGTGGAGCAACACGAGGTCGGTGTCCTCGGGATCGCCCGCTTCGGTGTACGCGACGTCCATCCCGCGCCAGCGGAAGACGCCGTCGTCACCGTCCAGCGGGGACTCCAGCTCTCCCTCGTATCGAAGCCCAGTGTTGAGCGCGGCGAGCGCGCCGACGCCGAGGAGGGCGCTCCCGGCGAGGTTCCTGAGTTTCATGGAAACGTGTTGGTTCGCGGGCGACTTATATCCGTGGGAGCGCGGTCGCGCTCGCGAGTCCGGTCGCTATCGCTCTTCGCCGGACTCCTCGGTCGGCTCCGGGGGTGGACCAGCGCCCGACTCCCCGCCGGTTTCGACGCAGTCGGCGATCGGCGCGACGACCTCGGCGGCGACGCTGTACGGGTCGGTCTCACGGCGACGGACCGCGTCGGCGAGCTCGTCGATCCCGCCGCGCCGCTCGATCTCCGCCGTTGCGAGCGATCCGATGTCGGACCGCACGAGCGTCCGGATCTCCTCGGCGTATCGCCGCCGTTCCGTCTCCGCGAACGCCCCCGACTCCCGGAGGTACGCCGCGTGGTCGTCGAACGCCTCGATCAGCTCCGCGACGCCTTCTCCGGTGTTCGCGACCGTCCGGAGCACCGCTGGCGTCCACGTCGTCAGTTCACCGTCTTCGTCCACCCCGTCGCCTTCGTCTGTCCCGTCGTCCGGGTGGTCCGGGACCTCGAAGCCGTGGTGGCCGGTGTTCAGCCCCTTCGTCGGGCTCTCGCGGCGGTGGACCATCTCCTCGATCTCCGCGAGGGTCCGCTCCGCGCCGTCCATGTCTGCCTTGTTGACGACGAACACGTCGCCGATCTCCAGGATTCCGGCCTTCAGCGTCTGGATGTCGTCGCCGGAGCCGGGCTGGACGAGCACCGCGACCGTGTCCGCCGTGCGAACGACGTCGACCTCGTTCTGTCCGGCACCGACCGTCTCGATGATGATCGTGTCTTTCCCGAAGGCGTCGAGCGCCTTCACCGCGTCCGCGGTCGCCATCGAGAGCCCGCCGA
>CAZNOA010000409.1:0-1797 GCA_964574565.1 uncultured Halobellus sp.
CGGCGTCGGCACCGTTCTCGTCCATGCGCGATCCGTGTGCGCCCCGGTCACAAGGAGTTAGCGATCACTCGCCGCCCGACGCGCCATCCGTGCTGACGACGTAGATGCCGACCGCCATGATCACCCCGCCGACAACGAACCACCCGCCGATCGGCTCGTCGAGCAGCAGCGCGCCGAGCGCGGCACCGACGAGCGGCTGCGCGAAGAAGTAGACGGCGACCGTCCCCGCGTCCGCGTACTCTAACCCCTTGTACCAGCAGTACCACGCGGCCGCGGTGCTCAACACGCCCAGGTACAACACGGCGGCGACGACCGGGGGCGTCACCGGGAGCTCCGCGGGGCTGATCCCCCGCATCGACAGCTCGAACGGCACGAACACGCCGAGCATCGGAACCGCAAGCATCGTGGAGTACGTCGCCGTCTCCAACGCAGAGTACCGCCTGACCAGCGGCTTCCCCCAGACCGTGTACGCCGCCCAGCCGACGCTGGCGACGACGAGCATCGCGACCCCGACAGCGCTCCCCGCGCCGACGGCGGCGAGGTCGTACTGCCCGCCGAGCACGACGAGCGTCCCCGCGAGCGCGAGCCCGACGCCGACCGTCCGCCGTCGGGTCAGGAGTTCGTCGAGCACGATCACGCCGATAAACACCGTGAACACCGGCGTCAACACGGTGATGAGCGATCCCTCGCTCGCGGTCGTGAGCTCGGTGCCGACGAACTGGGTCGCCAGCGTGAGCGCGACCCAGCCGCCCAGCGCGGCGAACGACCGCCACTCCCGCCGAGTGAAGCGCCGGGACGGGTAGCGGAGGCGAACGACTCCCCCGAGCACCGCGGCGCCGACGACGACCCGCAGGAACGCGAGCGTCACCGGGGGGATCGCGTCGAACCCCCACTTGCTGACGACGTACATCCCGCCCCAGAACGCGGCCGCGAGCAGCGGCGCGTACGCCATCCACGCTCGGCGTCCCATCTCTCGGGTGGCGGTTTCGGGCCGGGGGTGTTGAATGGCGGTGGTCGAGGACGGTCGCTACGCTCCGGCGACCGCGAGGACACAAAAATCGGGGTCCGGCTCGCCGCTCAGGGAGTGATGACGGCGCGGCCGTCGATCTCGCGGTGTTCGAGCCTCTCCGCGACGGTGTTCACGGCGTCGAGGCCGTATCGACTGGTGTGGAGGTCGACGTCCCCCTGTTCGACGAGCGCGACGAGCTCCTGCAGCTCGGCGTAGCGACCGACGATGTTGCCGACGAAGGAGAACTCGCCGTTCACGAGCGCCTGGGCCGGCTCGTGAATGTGGCCGCCGTAGCCGATGATGTGGTGGTCGCCGCCGGCGGCGGTGATGTCGGGTGCGTACGCGGTGGTCACGTCCTCGCCCACGAAGTCGAGCACCTGTGCGGCGCCCTTCCCGTCGGTGATTCCCTCGATCTCGTCGGCGACGTCCGCCTCGCTCGGGTTGACGAGGTGGTCGGCGCCGTATCCCGCTGCGAGATCGAGCGCGGAGTCCTTGAGGTCGACCGCGGTGATGCGAGCCGCGCTCATCGCGTTCAGACACTGCAGCCCGATGTGACCGAGTCCCCCGACGCCGATGACGACCGCGTGGTCTCCGGGGTTGAGGTCGGCGACCGCCTTCTTCGCGGCGTGATAGGCCGTGATCCCGGCGTCCGCGTGCGGGGCGATGTCGATCGGGTTGACGTCCGACGGCAGCGGGATCACCGAGCGCTCGCTCGTATGGAGGAACTCGGCGAACCCGCCGTCGGTGGTGAGCCCGTTGAACGCGCTGTTCTCGCAGTACATCGTCTC
>CAZNOA010000410.1:0-1797 GCA_964574565.1 uncultured Halobellus sp.
CCGACTACGAGTTCCGCGCCGTCGCCGACGCCGACGGGACGACGGACGCCGGCGAGACGCTGACGCTGACGACCGACGCGGCGGATGAACCGGGGGACGCGGAACCCGTTATCGACGACTACGTCGTCACGGAGAGGGGGTCGCCGAACCCCCACGCGGAGATCACTGCCGGGTGGGCGGTGAGCGACGCCGACGGTGACCTCGATTCGGTCTCGATCGAGGTCATCGACGGGCGCGGACGAGTCCGCGCCTCGACGCGAACGAACGTCGACGGGTCGCGAGCGTCCGGGACGGACGAGCTCCGCGTGAAGCACGCGCGCAACGAGCGGTTCGACGTTCGGCTCACGGTGACCGACGGCGCCGGGCACGCGGTCGCGGAGACGGAAACCGTCTCCACCTGAGGAGACGCGGAGCGCGAGCGCGCCCGCGACCGGTTCGGGCGCCTCTCAGTATCGCCCGAAGAAGACGACGTCACCGCAGGCGTCACACGCGACCGTCACGTCGGTCCCCTCGCGACAGCAGGTCTCCCAGGCGCTCTCGGCCGTTTCGAGGTCGGCATCGCAGGCGGGACACCGCTCGAGGAACGCCCGCAACCCGGCGATGATCTCCGTTCGGAGCCCCGGCTCGTACGACTCCCACTCCGGACACCACTCCGAGAGCGTCGGCTCGACGGCCAGGTCCGCGAGGAACGCCGCCCGAGAGGGCCAGCCGTCGACGCGGCCGCCCTCGTACAGCATCGCGTACTCGTCGTCGCGCTCCTCGAGTGCGATCGCGTCGGGGTCGATGTCGAGGTGGGCCGCGAGGCGCTCGGTTCCCGTCTCGCTCTCGCGAAGCTCCTCGATCCGGTGCCGCCACACGTTGCGAAACGTCGGGTCGAGGCGGAGGTCGTCCGCCTCGCGGCTGTCGACGACGACGCCCTCCGCGAGCAGCGCGTCGCCGGCGCTCGTGTGGTCGGACGCGTCACCGAGTTCGTCCGCGGCGACTCCGGAGGGAGCAGTCGCCGCCTCGACGTCCGCCGGATCGACGTGATGAGTGCCGAAGAGCCGGTGGATCCGATCCGGGAAATACCGCTTCGTAAGCGTCGGCGTCTTCGGAATCAGGTATCCGCGGAGATATATCGCGATCCCGCAGACGGCGAGGGCGCCGGTCCCGGCGCCGACGGAGACCGTCGTCGCGACCAGCACTGAGACGGCCGCGGCGAGAGCGGTGTTGACAACCGTACACGGGAGACATCGGTTGGGGCCGGTGTACTCCGGCTGACGGAGTTCGTCGACGAGCGAAGTTATCCGCCGGCTCATAGCCGATACAGGGCGATTTTTCCATAAAAGTATGCGTTGCGTCACGGCGCGTTCGAACGAGTCCGTTCGCGGTAATCTGCGATTGGTACGGGCTACGAAGCGATTACTCCGCGGCGTGACGAACGGGAGCGAACCGAGATCGACGACCGAGACGAATGAGCCGTGTTAACAGAGTGTTACCGCCGTTAGTGCAGTGTATAGCTAATTGCAATGGACGCCGATCGACGGTCGTGATCGACGACGGCAGAACGGACGGTTCCGGCCACCTCCCCGGGAGTCGTAACGGTCTCCTCGAGTCCCTCCGCTCGCTCCCCGTCTGGCTGCCGGGAACGGCGTCAGACGCCCCGAAACGGAACGTCATCGTCCTCCTGTGTTACCTGTTCACCTGCGTCCTCGCGCTCGGGTTGCTCTGGACAGTCTTTTAGGCCGCGATGGGCCCGCCCTCGGAACCCGGAAGCGATTTCCGTCGCCCTGTCGTTGCCTCTCGTATGGACTACGA
>CAZNOA010000411.1:0-1796 GCA_964574565.1 uncultured Halobellus sp.
ATCGACGGCGACCCCGACGCGATCGCGACGGCGCTCCGGCGGTTCCGCGAGGAGCTGCCGGCGTACGGGACCGGCGAACGGACCGCGAGCGTCTCGATGCAGAGCGGAGTGAGGGTCGACGGGGCCGGCGCCGAAGGTTCCGATGATGCCGAACCAGATGCCCCCGACGCCGATCCCCTCATGCGCCTCGGCGGGACCGCCGTCCTCCCGGACGGGCGCGAGACGGCGATCCTCGCGAGCGGCGACGTGGACGCCGCGGCGCTCGCGACCGCGCTCCGACGGCTCTCCGCCGTCGACGTCGACGTGTCCGCCGCCGGGATCGCCGGCGACGCGCTCGTGGTCGTCGTCGGGCGACGCGACGGCGCGACCGCGGTGCGGGTCGTCGAGGCGGCGCTCGACGCGGTTCCGAGCGACGTCGAGGCGACGTAGGACGATCCGCACCCGAACCGGATCGGGGCGGTTTTTATACGGATCCCGTTCGCAGTTGCGGGCGTGCTGCTCACTGCCGCCTTCGTGTTTCACGTCGTCTCCGGCGCCCTGTGGACCGGTGCGACGCTGTACGTCGTCTACGCGACGCTGCCGAGAGCGATCGACGGAACGCTCGGCCGCGAGGCGTTCGTCGACGCCGCCCACCGCCTCCTGCTGATCACGCGCTGGACCGGCGTCGTCCTCCCGGTCACCGGCGCGTACATGATCTGGGTGTTGTACCGGCCGCTAACGCTGTTGACGGCGACCTCGCGGGGGTGGGTCGTCCTCGCGATGCTCTCGCTGTGGGGGGTGATGAACGGGGTCATCGAGCTCGGCGTCCTGCGGATGCGCCGCGAGATCGATCCCGAGGTCGGCTGGGGCGGATACATGGCGGAGGGGTTTCCGATCGACGCGCTCGACGGAGGGGACGCCGCGCCTTCGGCGGCGCGACTCGCCGCGGTCGGGCGGCCGTACCTGCTCGCCAGCGGCGGACTCGCCGTGCTGTTGCTCGTGGACGCGGCGCTGTTGGCCGGCGGTGTTCCGGCGTAAAATCGGAGGCGTCGTCGACGTGATACGCGGGGGACGGTCGGCTTACGCCGTCGATTCCTCGGGGAGCGCGAACCCGACGCCGCCGGCGACGATGGCCGAGGCGGCGAGGATCGTCGCGCCAAGGACGACGTAGCTGTCGTCCGGGTTGAGTCCGCCGATCGTCGCGGCGATGTCCACGACGAACACCGTGACGAACAGGCTCAGAATCGCGAACGCGAGCATCACGAATCCGGCGATCAGTGCACTGGCCAACGAACCGAACGCGTCGAGAATTCCCATGCGTCGTTCAGACCCGTTGCGCGCCGGAAATACCTTGTTGACATCCTCCCCGCCCTAAAGGGCGAGGATTCCACGAAGTGGATATTCAGGTTGCGCGTTTCCTCGGGGTTCAAGTACGCTTTCGCGTGACCCGTTGAAGGTTGCCACCGAGTTGTGACCAACGGTGTGCGTTACAGCGCGTATAGCCCTGTCAATGGGGCCTTCCTCCCCGCATACAGCGGGCGTCAACGACAGCTGGCTATTCAACCAGCGAGGTAGCACGGTTCGCCTCACCTGAAGTGTTAGGCCGTGCATGGTTCTCCCTCCCGTTGAGCGATATTCTCCGAAGCGTTCAGGTCGGCGTGTCGTCCACGGTTGCACTCCGTACATGAAAAGTGGTCGCCATCACGGGTTCCCATCGAACCACACGCCGAACATCGTTGGCTGGTGTGGTATGCATCGACCTTCTCGACACGGATACCAGCACGTTCGGCTTTGTACGTGATGAACTGTTGGAGTTG
>CAZNOA010000412.1:0-1791 GCA_964574565.1 uncultured Halobellus sp.
TGTACGACCGCGCGCTGTCGGTCATGCCCGGCGGCGTCAACTCCTCGGTGCGGGCGACGATGCCGCATCCGTTCTTCATCGAGCGCGGCGACGGCGGACACGTCATCGACGCCGACGGCAACCGGTACGTCGACTGGGTGATGGGGTACGGACCGCTCCTGTACGGTCACGACCTTCCCGACCCGGTCGAGGCGGCGATCCAGTCGCACACGGCCGGCGGACCGATGTACGGCGCGCCGACGGAGATCGAAGTCGAACACGCCGAGTTCGTGGCGCGACACGTCCCCAGCGTCGAGTCGATCCGGTTCGTCAACTCGGGGACGGAGGCGACGGTGTCGGCGGTGCGGCTCGCGCGCGGCCACACCGGCCGCGACAAGATCGTCGTCATGCAGGGCGGCTATCACGGCGCGCAGGAATCGACGCTCGTCGAGGGATCGGCGGAGAACCCCCACCCGTCGACCGCGGGGATCCCGGAAGCGTTCGCACAGCACACGCTTCCGATCCCGTTCAACGACCCGGCAGCCGCAAAGGAGGTGTTCGCCGAGCACGGCGACGAGATCGCCGCGGTCCTCGTGGAGCCGATCCTCGCCAACATGGGGATCGTCACCCCCGTCGACGGCTACCACGAGACCCTGCGGGACCTCTGTGACGACCACGAGGCGCTCCTCGTGTTCGACGAGGTGATCACCGGGTTCCGGGTCGGCGGGCTCGGCTGCGCGCAGTCGAAGTTCGGCGTCACCCCGGACGTCACCACCTTCGGGAAGATCATCGGCGGCGGGTTCCCGGTCGGCGCGATCGGCGGGAAGGCGGAGATCATCGAGGGGTTCACGCCCGCTGGCGACGTGTTCCAGTCCGGTACCTTCTCCGGACACCCCGTGACGATGGCGGCCGGGAAGGCCGGGCTGGAGTACGCCGCCGAAAACGACGTGTACGAACACGTCAACCGGCTCGGCCGCCAGCTCCGCGAGGGGATCACCGAGATCTGCGCGGAGCGCGCACCAGAGTACACCGTCGTCGGCACGGACTCGATGTTCAAAACGGTCTTCACTCGGGACGCGCCCGCCGACCCGGACGCCTGCTGTGGGGCCGGCTGCCTGCAGGATCCCGACTGCAGCCGATACGAGACCTGTCCGAAGACGGGCGCCGACGTCGCGCGGGCCGCGACCGACCGCTGGGAGCGCGTGTTCTGGCAGGAGATGAAAGACCGCGGCGTCTTCCTCACCGCCAACCAGTTCGAGTGTCAGTTCACCTCGTACGCGCACACCGAGGAGGACGTCGAGCAGACGCTGGCGGCGTACCGCGAGGCGATCTGAGGACGCGGCCGGAGACGGAACCCCGAGGGCCGGACGGGACGCGTCGGCGCGCTCCGAGACGGAGCCTCTTTGCCGCACGGTTGCGGAACGTTTTTATACGACTGATCAGTTATGTTCTGGTAATGACCGCGGAGGCTCGTCACGACGCCGCGCTCTTCCGAGCCCGACGAGCCCCGCGACCGCGACGAGGCGTCCGACCGCCGCGACCGGCTTCCGGCGCGGCGCGACGACCGGCCCCTTCGGGCCAGTAATCTTCATCCCTCGTCGCGTTCGCGCCGTTTCGTTCCGGAGAGTGATAGCTGCGTCCTCCGTGAGCGCCGGCGCCGGCTTATTCTTACAAAATCTAAACCGCTGAATTTAAGGGTGTGAACCCGGTGTAGTTCAGTAATGGCAAGCGTTGCACTCGCGTTCAGCGGGGGACTCGACACCACGGTCTGTGTACCACTACTGAAAGAGGAGTACGGCTACGACGAGGTCA
>CAZNOA010000413.1:0-1789 GCA_964574565.1 uncultured Halobellus sp.
GATACCAGGAGGGACCGGTGTCGATCCGGAAGCCGTCGCGTTCGATCCGACCGGCGTATCCCCCCGGGTGTTCGTTGCGCTCGAACACCGTCACGTCCGCGCCGGCGTCGGCGAGGTAGCAGGCGGCGGAGAGCCCGCCGAACCCAGCGCCGACCACCGCGATCTCCTCGTCGCCGAGAGCGTGCTCGTCGCGTCGGGTGGTGCTCATCGTGAACCGGTAGGAACTACGGGGCGGTTAGTGTCGCGCCATACTATGTGGGCCTTTTAATAAGCGGCTGGCGAGGATACCGTCGGATCGCCAGACGGCGACGACTCACGCCTCGTCAGTCGGCGCTTCGCCCTGCGCTTTCCGGGCGACGAGCGCGAACAGCCCGAGCCCGATCAGGTAGAGCCGCCAGCCGCGGTTCGCGATTGGGAACCGCCTGTCGACCGGCTCGTCGGTGACCTCGGTGGGGTCTCGCGGCTCCACCGGGTTGTTGACGTGGACGGTCTCGCTGGTCCCGCCCCCGCCGGCGTCGACGCGGCGACTTCCGGTCTCGGGGTCGGTCTGGACGTCGACAAACGTCTGAACGAACCCGTCGGCGGTCGAGAGGAGTATTTCGCCCTCAAGCCGGTAAAACCGGTCGTGAAGCGGCCAGAGGGCGTTCACGCCGTCGAGGTGCGCCCAGT
The DNA here is from genome assembly GCA_964574565.1 of uncultured Halobellus sp. GTDB lineage: Archaea > Halobacteriota > Halobacteria > Halobacteriales > Haloferacaceae > Halorubrum. The sequence goes on from CAZNOA010000413.1 coordinate 670, forward strand.
CCAACGCGATGTGTGCGAACACGTGGACGAAGAGCCCGACCCAGGCGACGGCGATCCACCGTTCCGAGAGTCGGTCGCGGAGGAGCGACTCGCCTCGAACCCGGGTGTCGTAGTAGAGCAAGACCGCGGCGGCCGCCGGGAGCACGAAGTTGTGTCCGACCGTTCGGTGTGCGCCGGGCATGATCGGCCCGAGGAGGGTGTCCGCCTCGGGGATGACCACTATCGCGAGTACGACCGCGAGGGCTCGCCGGTCGTAGTAGCTCCCCAGCAGCCCCGCCGCGAGCAACAGCGCGAACCCGGCGTGGACGACGCTCGACGGCATCTACCCGGTCACCCCCGCTCGGGACTGTCCGAACCGCACGGCGAGCGTCGCGATCGCGGACGCGACGACGACGGCCTGCCAGCCGCTTCGGACGAGGTGGAGTTCGCGGTCGGCGTCGATCGAGAGCCCCGGTTGCCCGTCGGGGTTCACCCACGTCGGGATCGCGTACGAGTCGGTCGTTCCGGGGCTCTCCAACGGCAGGATCCCCGGCCCCTCCGCGTTCAGCGCGACGAACGTCTGGACGATCCCCTCCTGGGTCGAGACGACGAGCCGTCCGCGGACGAGGTAGTACGCGTCGTGAATCGGATACAGGAGGTTGACGCCCTCGCGACCGAACAGCTCCGGGCCGGTGCCGGCGACGACGAACGCCGCGAGCGCGACCCACGCGACTCGGACCCCGTACCAGCCAAATCGCTCAGAGAGCCATGACGTCTCTCGAACGGCGGTGTCCCAGTACAGCGCCGCGCCGACGAACAGGGGGATCCAAACGGCGTGAAAGAGCGCGTTCGTCGCCCCGGGGAAGACGAGACTCGCGACCGCGTCGAGGTCGGGGAGGATCGCCGCCCCGACGACGACCGCGACCGACCGGCGGTCGAACGCGGCGCCCAGCAACGCGGCGGCGAGCAGGGCGCCGACCGCGGCGTTGACCAGCGTCGGTGCCATACGGGCCCTGACGCCCGCACGAGAATAAGCGCTCCGGGGGCGATCGGCTTACCGATCGGTGTCGCGGTCGGCCGAATTGCCCCCGTCACGTTCGACCGTCTCGGCGCCGTCACGTTCGACCGTCTCGGCGCCGTC
>CAZNOA010000414.1:0-1787 GCA_964574565.1 uncultured Halobellus sp.
CATGGTCTCGGAGATCTTCGACCCCGACGCGTGGGAGCCGGTCACGGACGAGTTCGACGACGTCACGTATCACCGCGGCGTCGACGTGCCGGTCGTTCGGATCGCGTTCGACCGCCCCGAGGTTCGCAACGCGTTCCGGCCCGGCACGGTCGACGAGCTGTACGCGGCCTTGGATCACGCCCGCAAGCAGGCCGACGTGGGCTGTGTCCTCCTCACGGGGAACGGCCCCTCACAGAAGGACGGCGGCTGGGCGTTCTGCTCGGGCGGCGACCAATCCGTGCGCGGCGGCTCCGGCTACGAGTACCGCGACGACGACGAGGCGGGCGAGGAAGACGACGAGCTGGTGCGGGAGGCGCGGGCGGGGCGGCTCCACATCCTCGAAGTCCAGCGGCTGATCCGGTTCATGCCGAAGCCGGTCGTCGCGGTCGTTCCCGGCTGGGCCGTCGGCGGCGGTCACTCGCTGCACGTCGTCTGTGACCTCACGCTCGCGAGCGACGACCACGGGAAGTTCCTGCAGACGGATCCCGACGTGGCCTCTTTCGACGGCGGGTTCGGCTCGGCGTACCTCGCGAAGCAGATCGGTCAGAAGAAGGCCCGTGAAGTGTTTTTCAGGGGGAAGACCTATTCCGCCGAGGAGGCGGCGGAGATGGGGATGGTCAACGAGGTCGTTGCCCACGAGGAGCTCGAAGCCGTCGCCATCGAGTGGGCCGACGAGATGACGAAGAAGTCGCCGACCGCGATGCGCATGCTGAAGTACGCGTTCAACATGACCGACGACGGGATGGTCGGCCAGCAGGTGTTCGCCGGGGAGGCGACGCGGCTGGCGTACATGACCGAGGAGGCCCAAGAGGGACGAGACGCCTTTTTAGAGAAGCGAGCGCCCGCGTTTCGCGACTACCCGTGGCACTACTGATCGACGATCGGGAGGGCTGATCGGCGACCAGGAGCCAACACCTCCTCTCCACCACAGATCCTCCCGGTGGCGCCGCGCGACCGAGGCTTCGCAGCCGGTACACAAACCACTACCCGCCGGCGGCCCTCGACGCGCCCATGACGACCGAGACGGAGCGGATGCTCACCGGTGAGCCGTACGACCCGATGGCGCCCGAGCTGGTCGCAGACCGGAAGCGCGCGAGCGACCTCGCCCGACGGTACAGTGCGACGAGCGAGGCGGAGAGAACCCGGCGAGAGACGCTTCTCCGCGAGCTGTTCGGCGGGGTCGGCGACGCGGTCACCGTCGAACCGCCCTTTCGCTGTGACTACGGCTACAACGTCGTCGTCGGGGACGACTTCTTCGCGAACTACGGCTGCGTCCTCCTCGACAGCAACGCGATCGAGTTCGGCGACCGCTGTCTGCTCGGGCCGGGGGTCCACGTGTACACGCCGACTCACCCTATCGACCCGGCGGAGCGCGCGACCGGGCGCGAGCGCGCCCGAGCGGTCACGGTCGGGGACGACGTGTGGATCGGCGGTCGCGCGGTGATCAATCCGGGCGTGACCGTCGGCGACGGATCCGTCGTGGCCTCGGGCGCGGTCGTCACCGACGACGTGCCAGAGCGGGTCGTGGTCGGCGGGAACCCGGCGCAGGTGATCCGGGCGATCGAGTGAGTGAATGCGACGAGCGGGCGACCGCCGGCGACCGCGCTCCGCTATTCGAGCGCGTCGGCCAACACCGGCGCCGCGCTGACGACGCTACAGCCCCGCTCGATCGTGTCGCTGCCGACGATCCGGTCGACGCCGGCCGCGCGGAGCTTCGTCACGGCGTTGGCCGCCAGCATGGGGTGGAC
>CAZNOA010000415.1:0-1784 GCA_964574565.1 uncultured Halobellus sp.
CGAGCGCGGCGACGCGCTCGTAGAGCGGCTCGCCGGAGGCGAGTTCGAGGTCCTGGAGGTCGCCTCCACCGGGATTCGAGGTGCGACAGAGAACGAACACGCCCTTCTCCTCTCGGTCGAGAAACGGCTGGAGCGAGTCGCGACCCATGTACGGGTTCACGGTGATCGCGTCGGCGTCGTCGAGGGCCTCGGCGTAGCGCCGGGTCGTGTTACCGATGTCGGCGCGCTTCGCGTCGAGCAGGACCGGGACTCCCTTGCCGTGGGCGTAGGCGATCGTCTCCCTGAGCGCGCGCCAGCCGTCGGCGTCCTCGTAGAACGCGGCGTTCGGCTTGTAGCAGGCGGCGTGGTCGTGGGTCGCGTCGATGATTCGCCGGTTGAACGCCCATCGCGGCAGGTCGGCGTCGGCGACGAACGCCGGCAGGCGGCTCGGATCGGGGTCGAGACCGACCGAGACGACGCTGTCGACGGTCTCGATCCGGTTCGCGAGCGTCTCGAAGAAGCTCATGAACGGTCCTGCGTTCGGGGGCGCGCTAAACGTTGCGTTCCGCGCCCGAGGGGTGACGCCGCTCGTCGCGGCCCGCGTACATCGTGATCGTCCCGAACAGGTACCGCTCCACTCGGACGACCGGCATCTCGTCGTCGAGCGCGCGCTTCGCCTCGGCCGTTCGGTCGGCGAGCCGCTCTAGCGGGTCGCTCGATCGGAGATCGAACAGCCGGCCGTTCAGTCGGGCAAATGCCCCCAGCGCCGCGTTCGCGGGGCGGCTCCCGCGCGGTGCGAACGCAGCGACGACGACGCTGTCGGTGAGTCCACACCACTCGCGCACGACCGCGTACGGGTCCGCGAAGAGGGACGTGACGAACGTCGCGAGCACGCCGTCGACGGCCCGGACCGGCGGGGTGGCGGCGTCGGCGCGAACGAGCGAGACGTTCTCCCATCCGCGTCTGTCGACGAGTCCGCGCGCCCGACCGAGCATTCCCTCGCTAATGTCGACCCCCACGACCCGTCCGTCGGGACCGACCGCCTCGCGGAGGGCCGGAATGTTCACGCCCGGCCCGCAGCCGAATTCGACGACGGTGTCGCCCGGATCGAGGTCCAGCGCGCTGACACAGCCCGCCCGAACCCCGCCGACCGAAGCCGTGGCTCGCGCGAACCAGTCGTAGAGCCGCGCCCACGAGTCGTATCCGCGCTGGATGCGTCGGGCGTTTTCCGGGCGTTCGGCCGCCGGGTTCGTCCGCGCGGAGCCGTCGGCGCCGCCCCGCGTTCGGTCCGCACGCGGCCGACGGCTCGTCACGGCGACTCACCGAGCGCCGCGGGGGAGGTCTTCGGCCACCACAGTTCGGGTCCGTCCCACGCGACGGTCGAGTAACACTGCTCCGTCCCGTCGCAGCCGCGCGGGCGCTGATAATCGATCCCCCGCTCAGCTAGGTACGTCACGTACCCGTCGTCGACTCGGTCGAGCTTCTCGTGGCACACCCACTTCTCGCCGCAGGCGCCGGCGCCGACGTTCCGGTACGGACAGGTGAACGTCGTCCGCTCCGTCTCCGCTTCGCTGGCGGTATCGTCGATGTCGACGCCGACCGACCGGTACGCCAACCGGAGTCGGCGGACGACGGCCGCCGGCGACGACGCACCGAGGAAGAGGCCGTGTGCGAACGCGTAGCCGAAGCCGTGAAGCAGCCGTTCCAGCCGGGAGAGTCCGGCGATGTCGTCGTCGACGAGCGACCGGACGGTCGCGTACCACTCGGCGGTCTCTCGCACCTCGTCGCGGAGGGAGTCGGCCTCG
>CAZNOA010000416.1:0-1781 GCA_964574565.1 uncultured Halobellus sp.
TTCGAGCGGGTCGCCGCGGCGACGCTCGGGCCGGACGGCGTCGGCCCGGACGCGGTCACGGCGGTCGCGACGAGCCCGCACGACCCGTCGGTCGTCTGGGTCGGCACCGAGCCGTCGCGGGCCTATCGCTCCGCGGACGGCGGGGCGTCGGTCGAGCGGGTCTCGGGGCTGACCGACGTCGAGTCGGCGGCGGAGTGGTCGTTCCCGCCGCGCCCGGAGACGCATCACGTCCGGTGGATCGAGCCGTGTCCGGCCGACTCGGCGCGGTGGTTCCTCGGGATCGAGGCGGGGGCGCTCGTGGCGACGCCCGACGACGGCGCGACGTGGATCGATCGCCCGGCCGGTTCGCGGCGCGACACCCACGCGCTGGCGACGCATCCGGCCGCCCCCGATCGGGTGTACGCCGCCGCGGGCGACGGCTTCGCCGAGAGCGACGACCGCGGGCGGTCGTGGCGGCCCGTCGCCGAGGGGCTCGATCACGGCTACGTCTGGGGGCTCGCCGTCGACCCCGCAGACCCGGAGACGGTCCTCGTCAGCGCGGCCGCCGGGGCGAGCGCCGCCCACCGCCGGGGCGAGGCGTACCTCTATCGACGAGGCGGTGACGGCGCGTTCGAGCGGCTCGACGGCGACCGCGGGATACCGACCGGAGAGGGAACGTACCGGGCGGCGCTCGCGAGCGGGGGCGCGCCCGGCGAGATCTGGGCGCTGCACAACCGCGGGCTGTACCGAACGCCTGACGCCGGAGACTCCTTCGAGCGCGTCTCCGCGGACCTGCCCGCGCGGCCGCCTCGGGCGCTGGCGGTCGGGGGTGGTCGACTCGGAAGCGACTGACGGGGGCGGGCTCGAGGGCGACTAACGAGCGGCAGACTCGACGAGCGCGTTACTCCCGGACCGCGCCGACGACCAGGTAGACGACCGGCGTGTCGAGGACGGCGATCCCGAGCTTGAGGAGGTACTGGCCGACGGCGAGCGAGCCGAGGACGGCCAGCGGGAGGGGGTCGCCGACGCCGAAGAGGGTCGGGGCGGCGAAGAAGGCGACGCCGACAAAGATCGCGGTGTCGAGCGCCTGACTCGTGGCGGTGGAGGCGACGTTGCGCAGCCACAGCAGCCGGGGGCCGGTGCGGTCGCGGATCGCGTGGAAGACGATCACGTCCCAGTTCTGGCTCACGACGTACGCGAGCAGGGAGCCGGCGACGACGTTGGTCGCGGGGCCGAGGGCGGTGTCGAAGGCGGCCGCGACCTCGGGATCGATCCCGGGGGCGGCGAGCGTGGACCAGACGAGCGCGAGCACGAGGAAGTTCGCGAGGAACGCGACGTTGACGACGACCTGCGTGGCGCGTCGGCCGTACAGCTCGGCGTAGCAGTCGGACGCGAGGAACGTGAGCGCGTACGCGAGCGCCGCGCCCGGGAGGACGATCTCCGGGCCGACCACGGGGAGCGCGACCGGCAACGGGAGGGCGATCACCTTCGCGGCGGTGAGCTGGGCGGTCGCGAGGGCGACGACGAACAGGGTGATCAGGCCGACGGCGGCGACCGCCGTGCGGTCGAGCGGGTCGGCCGCGAACGGACCGTCACTCACGGTCGGAGTCCGTGTCGCCGTCGGATTCGAGCCGGTCGTGGCGGGCGTCGATCTCGTCGAGGAGATCGAGGGTCTTGCGGATGGACGCACGGACCGCGTCGCTGCGGTTCACGAACTTGCCGTCGTCGCCGACGTGCTCGTCGAGGTCGTCGAGCAGCTCGGCGGGGATCTCGACGCTGATCTTGGGCATACACGGGCTGTG
>CAZNOA010000417.1:0-1773 GCA_964574565.1 uncultured Halobellus sp.
GTCGCATCGCGTCGTCGCAGTCGCATCGCGTCGTCGGTCGAGAAGGCCGAGACCGACTACGTGACCGCCGTCGAAACGGGCGTCCCGTCACACGAAATCGTCGAGTACGCAGCGGACGCCGATGTCGGCGCGATCGTGATGGGGAAACGGGGGCCGAGCGACGCGGCCGCAGACCTGCTCGGGAGGACGACGGAGCGTGTGCTCCGCGACGCGCCGACGACGGTCGTGGCCGTCCCGTCCGAGCGAGACGCTGTCGCGGGTGAGACGTAACGCGGATGGAGGCGCCGGCTTGCCGGACCCCGTCCGCCGATGCCGGCGCCTTTCACTCCGTCGGCGGACGGGCCACGTAGTACAAATATCCGACTTCCGGTAGGCCGCCGTGTTCGTCGCGTAGCGCGTTCCGCCACGCCGCGATCGACGAAAACCCGGCGAGCCGTCGATAGGAACGAAGCGACGCGTCGTTGCCAGTCTCAATCACGCCGATCTCGGAGACGAGGACTTCATCGCGGTCCGGGGACGCGTCGCTCGCGCGCCACGCCGTTCGCCCGGTCTCTCTGGGTGTCGTTCTGAAAACGACCGCTCGATCGGTGTCGAGAAACTGTTCGCGGACCGTCTCGTCGTCGATCGTCAACGGCGCGGTCATCGCTGGACGCGATATGCCCCGGGATCCGGGACCGACACGGGCGGAGCGTGCGCGACACGACTACCGACAGGAACGGTTGTCATCGTTTGAGGGGAGGGTTCAGCGTCAAAAGAACGTGTCGACCCCTTCGAATCACTCACCGGGGAAAATCCGAGTGCTTCGTGACACGGGGGTCACACACGTGTGCTCCCGCGTGAAATCCCGTTTCGAACGCTCCGCGTCGCGGAGCCTGCAGCGTCGAAAGCGGCTGTGGACCCGGCAACTGAACTACGAGGGCCGTCACCTTCCGGTATGGCCGTTCTCTTTCGACGGGTCATATCAGAGGATTCGGTTGCGGGGACCGGTGAGGCGGTATCGCACGTCGAAGAAGCGTTCAGACAGACTGAGTACCGGTTCGAAGGGGATTTCGAATCGTTCAGCACGCAAAACGCCGAACGCCCGGATCAACTGCTCGCCCGCGGCGACGGGACCATCGTTTGCCCCGATGGGGAACCGATTGGTGACGGTGGAGAGGTGTTCGTCCGCCTCGTTCTGAGCCATCCCGACGGCGTGGAGGTCGCCGTGATGGAGCCGTGAGGCGGCAGTGAGGCGAATGTCCCGTGCATGCGTCGCGAGACGTCGAATCGTCGGTAGCGGTCGTGAACTCTGTGAGCCACGACCCGATTCAGTCGGGCGGCGCGGACAACAGCGGTACTCGCTGTGCGAATACGCGTGGCGTCGATATTCGTTGTTCCGGTACTGTTCGAGACGTCGGGTATCAAGGGGGACGAACGACCTCTCGAAACCCGTTAGCGGCGAGATATGTAATACTCCACACGTGTGTCTCTGTTACGATATCCGATCGAGCTCGGGCTGCGCGGGCTGTGACCCGTCTGCTCAATCCGGGTCTGTTGTCACTTCGGTTCAGTACCCGCTCGCTGTCGCTCGCGGGTCGTAAAGTCCAGTCCGCCCTCCCCGAATTGAACACCGAAAGACGTGCTCGCTTCGCTGCGCGCGTCTTCCGACCCCTCGTTCGCTTCGCTCACGAGGACGGGGGACAAGTCGAACTACAGTCGCTACAAATCGGCTGGAAAGGAAGTCCGCCCTCCCCGAATTGAACGGGGGACAAGTCGATCTACAGTCGACTGCTC
>CAZNOA010000418.1:0-1768 GCA_964574565.1 uncultured Halobellus sp.
GACGCTCTCGCGGCTCGCGGACTGCTCGCCGCGAGAAGTACGGGCCGGGAGGGATTCGAACCCCCGACCGTCCGGTTAAAAGCCGGACGCTCTCCCTAACTGAGCTACCGGCCCAGACACGAATCGATACGTGCAGACCACGGATAAACGTTTAGAAACCGCCTGCGGTGAGGGCGGCACCGTCGGCCGCGCGACCCGAAACGGTTTCCGACCCCCCGCCGTCGCCGCGACCATGGACTTCGACATGCGCGCGTTCGCGGCCGGGCTCTGTGAGATCGCCTCGACGGCCGGGAACGAGGCGGCAGCGGCGGATTTCGTCGAACGACGACTCGACGATCTCGGCTTCGAGACGGTCGCGTGGGACGCCGACCCGGAACTCCTCGCCGACCACCCGTCGTTCCCTGACGACCTCGATACGGACGACGTGGCCGGCCGCCGCAGCGTCGCGGGCGTTCTCGCGCTCGGCGGCGCGGACCTCGGGAACGACGCGGACGAGAGCGCCGCCGACGACACGCCGACGGTCGTATTAAACGGCCACATCGACGTCGTGCCGGCCGAGCCCGCGGAGTGGACGAGCGACCCCTTCGAGCCGGTGTGGGAGACGACCGAGGAGGGTGACGAGACGCTCACCGCCCGGGGCGCGGCGGACATGAAATCGGGGGTCGCGGCGTGCGTCGGCGCGGCGCTCGACGTGCGCGAGCGGGTCGAACGCGGCGATATCGACCTCCGCGACCCCGGCCTGCGGGTCGTCGTCGAGGCGGTCGCCGGCGAGGAGGACGGCGGCTACGGCGCGGCCACCGCGGCGCTCGCGAACCCCTACGGGTTCGAGCGGGACGCGGCGATCGTCGCGGAGCCGACCGAACTCCGGCCCGTCGTCGCCTGCGAGGGGTCGCTGATGGCTCGACTGGAACTCACCGGTCGGAGCGCTCACGCCGCCACCCGCTGGCTCGGCGAGGACGTCCTCCCCCGATTCGAGGCGATCCGCGGAGCGTTCACCGACCTCGAAGCCGAGCGCGGTGAGACGGTGACCCATCCGCTGTACGAGGCGTTTCCGGTCCCGTGGCCGGTCGTCTGCGGGACGGTCGACGCCGGCTCGTGGGCGTCGACGGTGCCGGCAACGCTCACCGCCGAGTTCCGGATCGGCGTGGCGCCGGGCGAAACCGTCGACGAAGTCGAAGCGCAGTTCCGCTCGCGGCTCGACGAGATCGTCGCGGCCGACCCGTGGCTCCGCGAACACCCGCCGACGTTCGAGCGGTTCTCGGTGCAGTTCGAGCCGGCAGAAATCGCCGTCGACGAGTCGATCGTGACGGCTGCTCGGGCGGGACTCGTCGATGCCGGCGTCCCGGACGCGGAGCCGACGGGGGCCACCTACGGAGCGGACTCCAGACACTACGTCGCGGTGGGGATCCCGACGGTGATTCTCGGCCCGGGGAGCATCGCGGAGGCCCACTACCCGGACGAGACGATCGCGTGGAGCGACGTGGAGCGGAGTCGGGACGCGATCGCGAGCGCGGTCGGTCGGTTCGCGGCGGGCTACGCGGCGCCGTCGTCTGGCGACTCCTCGAAGTAGCGCTCTAACGCGTCCGTGACGAGCGTTTCGGGGTCCGCGTTCCGGTTCGAGGCGCGCCGTCGCAACTCGACGTAGGTGTCGAGCGGGAGCCGTAACCCGATGTATCCGAGCTCGACGCCGGCCTCACGGACCGCCGTCTCGACGTCGCTCCCGTCGTTGACCGCGGAGGCGATCGACCGGACCTCTCGGACCGTGAGG
>CAZNOA010000419.1:0-1760 GCA_964574565.1 uncultured Halobellus sp.
CAAGCCAGGGCAGGGATTTGAACCCCGGAAGTCTCGATTACAAGTCGAGTGCATGAACCGCCCATGCTCCCCTGGCGCAGACGGGCGTACTCGGTCCTCGTATGAGTGCGTGTCGTTTTCGGCGAGCGTGACCCCGGGTCGGCGTCACTCGATTCCGTCGCCGTCGTCGGTCGACGGCGACACCGACTTCGTCAGCTCGACGCGGTGTCGGTCGTACCCGCGTTCGGCGTAGAACGCTCTGGCCCGTTCGTTGCCCGCGAGCGCCTCCAGCGCGACCGTCTCCGCGCCCGCCTCACGCAGCGCCGCTTCGGCCGCGTCCAACAGGGCTGACCCGACGCCCTCGCCGCGGTGCTCCGGAACGACGAAGAGATTGCTCACGGTGCCGCGCGTCCGGTCGCGCTCGTAGTCCCCGTGGTCCAGCTCGAACCCGACGAAGCCGATCGGCTCGGCGTCGCCGCGGTCAGTTTCGGCACCGCCGGGGTCGTCCTCGTCGGCTTCCCCGCGGGGCCGAGCGACGAGGAGCTCACCCGTGACCACCGAGCGCGCGACCCAGTCCCTGACCGTGGCGCGGTTCTCCTCGGCGAGCAGCGTCGAGCCGTAGCGTCGCTGTCCCGCGGCGAGCGCGACCCACAGGTCGGTGATCGGATCGATGTCGTCGACCGTCGCGGGCGCGACTCGCGGCGCGTCGCCGTCCGTCATTCGGTCGCCGTTCGGGGCGAGGCGTGTTGAGCCTGCCGGCGCTCTGTGACGCCGCGTCTCCCGACAGAAGGCGGCTCACACGTCTCGACACTCCGGACAGACGGCCTGCCCGTTCGCGGTCACCAGCTCAGGCGCGAGCGCGCCGCAGCTCTCGCAGACGCCCTGTGTCGGCGATCCGGACGCGTCCGTCGATGCCGCGTCGACCGCGGGGTCCACGCCGCCGTTCCCCGCGGCGATCGGGGTATCGTTCCGCCGTCGATCCTCCATGGCCCCCTCGTCTCCCACCGCCTCCCGTGCGCCGTTTCCGGAGCGGGGAGCGCCCGCGGCGAGCACGTCCGTCGCCGTGACGACGCCGACCGCCTCGCCGTCTTCGACGGCGACGACGCGGTCGACGCCCTCGGAGACGAGCCGCTCTTCAACCGTGGCGAGCGCGTCGTCGGTCGCCACCGTCGGCAGCGGCGGACCCATGACCGACCCGACGGTCCGATCCCCGCCGTCGCCGCGCTCGGCGTCGAGGACCGCGCCGAGCGCGTCCCGACACCCGAGCCGACCGACGGACTCGCTCCCTCGAAGGACGATCAGGCAGTTGGTCCCCTCTTCGACCAACAGCGACGCCGCGTCCGTCAGCGGGTCCGACTCGCTCACGCCGAGGAACTCGCGATGCATCACGTCCCGAACCGTGGTATCTGTTCGCATACATTCTGGATTCGGCGGGAGCGGCTAAAAGCTGCCCCCGATATCATTATGTGGTCGCCGGGCCTAGGTGGCGGATCGGTACAGTAGAGCGGTTTTTCGCTCGATCGGCCGACGCCGACGAAGAAGAGCCTTCAAATCACACCGCGTCCGATCGAGGGTATGACCATTCCCTCGTTCGTGATCGGGATCGCGGGCGGGACGGGCGCGGGGAAGACCACGGTCTCCCGACTCGTCACGCGCGACCTCGACGACAGCGTCACTCGGATCCCTCTCGACAACTATTACGAGGACCTCTCGCATCTCGACTTCGACGAGCGGCAGTCCGTCAACTACGACCACCCGTCGGCGTTCGAGTGGGAGCTGCT
>CAZNOA010000420.1:0-1756 GCA_964574565.1 uncultured Halobellus sp.
CGACGACGCGATGCGACTGCGACGACGCGATGCGACGGCGACGAGCATACGACCGGCGAAGCAGACGTGAGAGCGGAGGTAGGTAATGACTGTTAGTTACAGCACAAGCAGTATTTGATGAACACTATCTGTTACCTAATTCGTTAGAATTTTAAGTTCATTTTTCTTACTGAGATAACAAATATACTCTCCAATTTCTTACATACCTATTTAATATCTATTACGATAATTGATTAAGAATGTCTGTAGGACAAGAACTCCTCGACGTACCGTTCCCCGAAATGGTGGCCAGCATGGGGCAGGGTATCGCGGACGCCCAGAATCAGTTGGACATGAACTCGGTAGAGGTAGCAGAGATCCTCTCAAGGACGGAGATCGACGTCGTTCCGGCGATTACGCGGACCATCGATCAGGACGGCGAAGTCAGCTACAGTTCGGCGGATCCGATCAAGACGTCGCTGTTACAGGTGGGCTTGACCCCGACCTTCTACCAGTTCTCAGAGGCCATCATCGAGGTCGAGATGGACATCAAGACGACGACGGAGCGAGAGACCAACATCGAAGTCGGTGCCAAAGCGAGAGCCGGGTTCGCCCTCTGGGGCGGCAGCGTCCAGACCGACGTGAGTCACAACCGGAAGTTCGGCAAGGAGGTCCACGGGACGAGCAAGCTGAAGACCACGATGGTTCCGGTCCCGGCACCGCCGTACCTCTTCCCCGAGGTCGAGACCGTCGACAACCGGGTGACCGAATAACCGACCGCGTCCGTAACCGGACGATGAATTATCACGGGATCCCGCTCGTGGCGGCCACGAGCGACGGATCCACATCATCACGAATGCCATTACGCGCCCATCACATCACACCGCGCAGTACCGCTCCCGACCGACCGATACGAGCCGTGGCCGACGTCCCGTTCGACGACTTGGTCTACCAGCTTGCCGAAGGCGTCGCTGACGCCCAGACGGCTCTCGACGCCCACACGACGGAGACGCTCGAAACCCTCTCCGAGACCGCAGTCGACGTGATCCCGTCGATAACTCGGACGATCGAACTCGACGGGTCGGTGACGACGGAGACCGCCCCCGCCGAGTCTCGCTCCTTACTCGAGCTGGGGCTCACGCCCGCTCGATACCAGTTCAGCGACGCGACGATCGAGGTCGCGGTCGATATTCACGCGACCGACCGGACCGGACGCGGAGATGAAGTCGCCGACTCGTCCGACGAACGGACCGAGCGGCCGCTCGCGCTGCGGGCCGACACGCGGGCCGGGGCGGAACAGCGACGCTTCGGTCAGGAGGTCGATGTCAACGCGCGGCTTACCGCGCGGCTTCAACCGACGCCGCTGCCGGCGCGGATCGGACCCGGAGCCGATGATGAGCAGACGACGGACCGCAGCGGCCCGAACGGAGGGGCGGATGGCAACTGATCAGTGGCTCGATCGGCCGCTCAAGGAGTTCGTCCGCAGCGTCGCTTTTTCGGTCGCAGAGGGCCAAGAGGAACTCGACCGTAGAGCCGTGCAGTCGCAGCTGTCGATCGAGCGCGAGGTCGAGGCCGGTAACCTCGAATACGGCCTCGACGCGTCATGGCTTCGGTTCTCTGCGGTCGAGGCGGACCTCGAAGTGACGCTGTCGATCGAGGGCCGAGAGATCAAAGACCCCGAGGACCGAGAGACGGTACGCGGGTTCAAGCCGACCGTGACCGCGTTACCGCTGAACCACCGCGTCAAACGCGAGTACGACGTCGACGCCGAACTCGC
>CAZNOA010000421.1:0-1749 GCA_964574565.1 uncultured Halobellus sp.
AGCTCGTCCGGGCCGCCTACGACGCGCTGGCCGCGGACGTCGAGGACGCCGAGACGGACGTGCGCTGTGTCCACGCTGCCGAGTGGCTCGCCGAGTACGACGCGCCGGACGGTCTCGGGGAGGCGAAGGCGACCGCCCTCGACAAGCTCCGGGCGGGCGGAAAGGAGCCCCTCCGCCCCCGCGTGCGGTTCTTCGACCGCAACGCCACCGACGAGGCGTTCGAGGCGCTGATCGAGGCGATCGACGGCGAGAAGCGCGTCTTCGAGGGACACGTCGACGCCTTCGAGCTCTCGTGGGAGGCGGCCGAGTCGCTGGCGCGCGACGTCGAGATCGACCACGACGGCTTCGGCTTCCGGCAGCCCTCGTCGATCTACCACCGCTTTATGACCGGGCTCACCGGCGGGAAGATGTCGTCGTCGATCCCCGCCAGCCACATCTCGCTTTTAGACGACCCCGACGACGGCTACGACAAGGTGCGCTCGGCGACCACCGGCGGGCGCGACACCGCCGAAGAACAGCGCGAACTCGGCGGCGAAGCCGACGACTGTCCCGTCTACGAGCTGTACGCCTACCTGCTCGCGGGCGACGACGACGAACTCACCAAGACGGTCTACTCGGAGTGTGTCAACGGCGAGCGGCTCTGTGGCGGCTGCAAGGAGCAGGCCGCCGAGCTCATGCGCGAGTTCCTCGAAGACCACCAGGAGAAGCGCGCGGAGGCCGAAGAGATCCTCGAGGAACTCGACATCGATCTGGACTCCGACCGGCGCGGCACCGGCGGCGAACACTGAGGCGGCCGTCGACCGCGACGCCCTGATGTCACGTCCTGATCGATCGCGTTGGAGCTTCGAGCGGGACCGCAGTCGTCTTCGCGTCCGGAACGCCCCTCGAAGCGAGAGCCAACCCTCTACAGCTCTCGCTTGAGATAGACTCCGAGGAGCCCGCCGACCGCACTGAGGGCGATCGTGTAGGCGAACGCGACTGCGATGACAGCGAGGAGCAGCACCGCGCTCCCGACCACGACGCCGAGGTCCGGAGCGATCGGGACGAGAAACAGGAACAGCGCGAGCAATCCGAGAACGGGGAGCGAGGCGATCGCTCCCGAGATCGCGCCGACGCGGAGGCCGTCGTCCGACTCGCCGCCTTCGAGGTAGCCCGCCACCGCGCCGCCGAGCACGGGCGAGATCCCCGTAAACGAGAGCAGGAGCGTCGCGACTGCGCCGATGAGCGCGTTGAGGAGGGTGTTGTCGGTGGTCATACGGCAGCGGTCGACGGCCGGGCGTATAGTTCTCCGGGACGAAGCGGTCGGCTCGTGCCCGCTTGCGTGTTGCCTGTGTTGACGCGTGCCGCTTGCGCCGACCCGCTCTCCCCGCACTGCTCCGGGCCGACGCCGCCCGAGCCGATAGTTTATGAGGCGGGCGGTACCTGTCACGTGTATGTCCGAGCAGGAGACGATCCACGTCGCGGACGTCAGCGAGGGGATCGGCGGCGACGCGACGGCGGATCCGGGATCGCCGGTGGAGCTTCCGGTCGTCGACGTCCTCACCGGCCGATCGTTTATCACCGGAAAGAGCGGGTCCGGCAAGAGCAACACCGCGTCGGTCGTCATCGAGAACCTCCTCGATAACGGTTTTCCCGTGATGATCGTCGACACGGACGGCGAGTATTACGGCCTGAAAGAGGAGTACGAGATCCTCCACGCCGGCGCCGACGACGAGTGCGACATCGTCGTCTCGCCGGAACACGCCGAGA
>CAZNOA010000422.1:0-1742 GCA_964574565.1 uncultured Halobellus sp.
GTACTCGAAGCCGGCGTACTCGGGCTCG
This sequence comes from uncultured Halobellus sp., assembly GCA_964574565.1. Classification (GTDB taxonomy): domain Archaea; phylum Halobacteriota; class Halobacteria; order Halobacteriales; family Haloferacaceae; genus Halorubrum. The sequence goes on from CAZNOA010000422.1 coordinate 29, forward strand.
GCGGTGCGCCGCGGGACGCCCAAGATCCCCTGTGCGTGCATCGCGTTCGACATCAGCGCCATCCCGATGAACCAGAGGACGACCTGAAACAGCCCGATCGGCTTGCTGTAGATAGGCTTGTTGGAGATCTGCGGCCAGAGCCAGTACGTCCCCGCCATCATCGTCAACGCGACCGCGGTGCCGACGGTGAGGTGGAAGTGGCCGGGCACCCAGATCGTGTTGTGGATCATGTAGTTGATGTTCATCCCGGCGTTCACCATTCCGGAGAATCCGCCGGCTGCGAACATCAGCCCGGCGAGCATCATCCCGGTGAACGCGGGGTCGCGCCACGGGAGGTCGGTGAGCCAGCCGAGGAGTCCCGTTCCGCCGCGCTGGCGGGCGCCGTACTCGACGCTGGCGACCACGGTAAACGCCGTGAGCAGGCTCGGCAACAGCAGGAACATCGTGTTCGTCATCGAGATGAACTTGAACCCTTCGGCGATCCCGGGGTCGAGGTACTGGTGGTGGATTCCCACCGGCGTCGAAAGCAGGAGGAACAGCACGAACACGACGCGGGCGAGCGGGTCGCTGAACAGCCGACCACCGGCGATCTTCGGCAGCACGGTGTACCACAACATGTACGCCGGCATCAGCCAGAAGTAGACGACCGGGTGGCCGAAGAACCAGAACAGGGTCCGGGTCAGCGTCGGGTTCACTTGGTCGATCAGTCCCAGCGACCACGGCAGGAGGAACGCGAGCACCGAGACGGCGATCGCGGAGGTGGCGATGTACCACATCGCCATCGTCGTCAACACCATGAACGTCTGCAGCGGGATCCGCTCGTCTGGGTGGTCGTCTTTCCACGCGAGCCACGTTCGGAACCAGTCCGCACCGGCGAGCCACGTGCCGACGATGAACACCGCGAGCCCGGTGTAGAACAGCGGGTGCGCTTGAAGCGGCGCGTAGAAGGTGAACAGCACGTCGGCGCTCATGTCGATGGCGTCGGTGAAGCCGGCGAGGATCGAGACGCCGGTCATCGTTATCCCGGCCGCCATGATCGCGTACCACGTCCACGTGATCTTGATGTTCACGACGGGCCGGTCGAGGCTCCGCGTCACCGCCCACGTGAACAGGCCGACGAGGAAGAACACCGTGAAGCTGATCACCAAGAAGACGCCGTGAGCGGTGAGTAGCGTGTAGTAGTCGGTCGACGGGATGACGCGGGCGATGTCGGTCCGGTGGAGCGTCTGGATGATCCCGAAGACCGCGCCGAGAAACAGCGCGAAGAAGGCGCTGAGGAAGGACGCGCGGACGACCCGCGCTTCCTGGGGGAACGTATCGAAGAACGTCGGCTCCGCTTCGATCGCGTCGCTCACGCGTCGTCACCCCCTTCGGTCCGCTCCTCGTACTCGGACTGGCTGACGACCTCCAGTTTCCCTTCCATGACGTGGTGGCCGGGGCCGCAGTACTCGTTACAGATAATGCCGTACTCGCCCGGCTCGTCCACCTCGACGGTGATCTCCGCGATTTCGCCGGGGACGACCATCGTGTTCGCGTTCGTTCCGACGACCTGGAAGCCGTGGATCACGTCCTCGGCGGTGACGTAGAACGTCACCCTGCTGTCTTCGGGAACGACGACCGGGTCCGGATCGAACCCGTACTGGTAGGCGACGACGTACGCCTCGTACTCGTTCTCGCCGACCTGTTCGACGCGCGGCTCCGCGAACCGGTCGTC
>CAZNOA010000423.1:0-1739 GCA_964574565.1 uncultured Halobellus sp.
TCATCTACATCGCCGCCTCGGGCGAGGCGCAACAGACGACGCTGAAGGCGGCGTTTCAGGGGGTCACCGTCGGCGACGTGATGACCCCCCGCGAACGCCTCCACACAGTCACCAGAGACACCTCGGTCGCGGAGCTGATGAGCCGGATGTTCGAGGAGCGTCACACCGGCTATCCCGTCCTCGACCGCGGCGAGCTCGTCGGGATGGTGACGCTCGAAGACGCCCGGTCGGTGCGCGACGTCGAGCGCGACGCCTACCGCGTCGACGACGTGATGGAGAGCAACGTCGTCGCGATCGGTCCCCACGTCGACGCGATGACCGCGCTCCAGACGATGCAGCAGAACGGCGTCGGGCGGCTCCCGGTCGTCGACGAGCGCGACCAGCTCGTCGGGATCATCTCCCGGTCGGACCTGATGACCGCGTTCAACATCATCCAGACGGGCGGCACGCCGAGCATCATCAGCGGGCGGCACACGGACGGCGACGGCGGCGTGTTCTGAATTGTCGGTGGATCGGTGCCGCGCTGTGTTATAAATCGTCGGTATCGAACTTCCAGAGCCCGAGAAGCGGCGGCGCGAGCGTCCAGAAGACCAGCATCGAGACGGCCGATATCTGCTGGTTGAGCGCCTCGCCGCGGAACAGCTGTTCACCGAGGAACGCGTTCGTCAGCACCTCGACCCCGGTCGTCGGGTTCGCGACCTCGAGGAACGTGCGGATCTGGTCGGTCGACGCCGGGAGCGGGTCGACGATCGGGCCCGCAGCGTCGAGTATCTGGCCGGTGAGCGCGCTCCAGAACAGGACGAAGAGGACGTAGATCCCGACCCCGTAGATGAGCGCGCGACGCTGAGTCGCCGCGGCGGCCGAACAGCCGACCGCGATGGCGACGAAGACGATTCCGAGGGCCGCGGCGAAGACCGTGTAGCCGAGGTACGCGCCGGCGTTGAACGAGACCGGAAGGGCGATGAGCACGAGCGCCGGCAGCAGGAAGCCCGCGAACACCGCCACCGCGAGCGCGGCGCCGCGCCCGACAACCTTCCCGAAGACGACGTCGGCCCGGGAGTGCGGCAGCGATAAGAGCAGCTTCAGCGAGCCGGACTCGCGTTCGCCGCTCACGGCGTTGTAGCCGACGACGACGGCGACGAGCGGGATCAGCGTCGTTACGAGGAACGGGCCGACGAAGAAGCTCAACAGAATCTCGGTCGCGAACTCCCCACCCTCCTGTCCACCGGGACGAACGAGATACGCGAAGACGGCGACGAGCAGCGAGAACAGCGCCACGAGCGCGATCATCCCCCGCGATCGAACCGTGTCTTGGAAGTCCTTCTCGGCGATGGCGACGAGGCTCATCGGTCCACCTCCTCCGCCGCCGTACCGGCGTCGTCGGCGTCGGCGCTGGACCCTTCGCTCGCCGTCGCGGCGGGGTCGGCGTTTCCTCCCGTCGCCGCGTCTCCTTCCGTGTACGCCAAGAAGAGGTCCTCGAGCGACGCCTCCCGGGTGTGAAAGTCCCTGACCGTGACGCCGGAGTCTTCCAGCGCGCCGATGACCCGCGTCTTCGCGTCGTCCGCACAGCTCACGACGAGCGTCTCGTCGTCGCGGGTGACCTGCGAGACGCCCTCGACGTTCCGTACCGTCTCGACGGCCTCGTCGCTCGGGTTCTCGACGACGATCTCCAGCTTCTCCTCGCCGCCCACGGCGTCACGAAGCCCCTCGACGGAGTCCTGAGCGACCAGCTGTCCGTC
>CAZNOA010000424.1:0-1738 GCA_964574565.1 uncultured Halobellus sp.
GGGATCTCGACGAGGAACTCCGCGGGGCTGGTGAAGTACTCGGCCATGAAACCGTGGGCTCCCACGATGCCGCGCTCGTGGTACTGGCCGTCCGGCGCCATATCCGGCTCGCCGCGTGCGAAGTACTCGTTCGCGCCGTTGGGGGGTCGTCGAACCGTCGGGACGACGACGTCCCCCGCGTCGAACGGCGTGTCGTTCGGGTCCTCGACGACGCCGACCGCCTCGTGGCCCAACACCAGATGGTCTTCGCCCTCCGGAGCGCCGCCGTGACCGCCGGCGATGACCTCGTGGTCCGTCCCGTCGACGCCGACGCGAAGCGTCCGAACGAGCGCCTCTCCGGCGGCCGGCTCCGGTCGCGGCTTCTCCGTCAGGACCGGCTCGTCGGCTCCGTCGTAAACCGCTATCGCCTTCATATGTCGCCTATCGACCCCAGTGACCAAAAGATTTCTTTTATACTGAGTAAAGACTCTCCCCGAACCGACCGCGGGTTTTTCCTCGCCGTCGTGCGGAGTGCACCGCGTGTGTACGCTAACCCTCGCGTGGCGGGTCTTCGCCGACGCCCCGCTCGCGCTGACCGCGAACCGGGACGAGGCGCTCGACCGGCTCGCCGAGCCGCCGGCCGTTCGGGGCGAGAACGACCGGTACGTCGCGCCGCGTGACGCCGAAGCGGGCGGGACTTGGATCGGGCTCTCGGAGTCGGGCGTCGCCGTCGCCGTCACGAACCGCTGGCTCGACGCGCCCCGCGAGGGCGACCGGTCCCGCGGGCTCTTGGTCCGCGACTGTCTGCGGGCCGACTCCGCCGACTCCGCCGTCCGGGCGGTCGAACGCGAACTCGCGACGCGGTCGTACGACGGGTTCAACCTCGTCGTCGCCGACGCGGTGGCCGCGTTCCTCCTCTCGTACGACGGCGTGCTCGCGGTGACGCGGCTCGATCCCGGCGTCCACGTCGTCGGCAACGTCGGCGGCGTCGTCAACGGCGGCGACCGGTTCGCGATCCCCGAGCGCCGCCGCGCGTTCGGTGCGGAGCGAGCGGATAGCGCACGGCGGATTGCGGCGGCCGTAGTCCCCGAGCCGGGCGAGTCGGTGGACGCGTGGCTCGACCGCGCGGCCGAGATCCTCAGCGACCACGCGTACGGCGCGTGCCTCCACGGCGACGAGTTCGGAACGCGGTCGTTCACGCGGATTCGGCTCGGCGCGGACGGCGAGGCGCCCGCCGAGTTCGCGTACGCCGACGGACCCCCGTGTGAGACCCCTGCCGAGGCCGTGTCGCTTCCGGAGGGATTCGCCGCTTCGAGAGACGGCGTCGGCTCCGTGGGTGACGGCTCCTCCGGCGACGACGGTGCGGAAAGCCAGTTTTAAGCGACTCGCGGGCGGCTATGTGTGTATGAGCGTGTCCGAACTCGAGGCCGAGCTGTCGGAGGACGAACGCGCCGGCCTCGAACTGATCCGCGAGACCGGCGGCATCCACCAGAGCGACTTCTGGAAGGAGCTCGACGTCTCCTCGCGCAAGGGGAGCCGCATCGCGGAGGCGTTAGAGGAGTCGGGACTCATCCAGCGGGAGGAGAGCGTCTACAACGGCCACAACACCTACTACTTAGAGCCCGCACCGCGTGACCTCGACTTCTCGCTGCTGATGGCCGGCGACATGCTGTCCCCGTTCATCGGCGAGGAGGAGGTCGATCCGCAGGCCGACGCCTTCTCGCAGTGGATGATGAACCTCGCGTACGAAGAGTACTGA
>CAZNOA010000425.1:0-1738 GCA_964574565.1 uncultured Halobellus sp.
GTGGTTACGGCCACCCGAAGGCCGAAGGATACCAAGCTACCCCACCGGCCCGCACTTTCACGAAGGCCGCTCGCTCTTTTAACCTTTCCGAAAGCAGGGGGATCGCCCGCCCGTCCGCGGGCTGAACCGCGCCGGGGTCCGACGGGTCACACCTCGAAGTATCGGTCCCGATGCGCTCGGCAGCCGGGGTTGAACGCGGCGTCACAGCGCGGGCACCGGTCGTCGCCCGCGAGGTACTCGCTGGCCGGAAGCGTCGCGGCACAGACGCCACAGCGCACCGCCGGCTCGTCGAAGCGGTCGCGCGGCCACGGCTCGGCCTCGTGGTCGGTCGCCGCGTCGTGACAGGCGTCACAGGGGTAGTACGCTTCACAGCAGCCGAACCGGAGCGCCACGACGTCGGCGGGGTCGTCCCAGTGGACACACCGCGTTTCCGGACCGACGGCGACCCCGCGAAGCGGGACGGAGAAGCGGTCGTCGGTCGCCGGGGCCGTCGTCGTCCGCCGGTCGTCTCCCGCCTTTTCGCTCTTCATCCCGCTCAGTAGCTCGTGTACCCGTCCGTGTCGAGCCAGTTGTGAACGACGGTGATCGCGTGGTCGGCGTGGAGCAGCTCGGGGCCCACCCGCACGCGTCGCTCGGCGGCCGCCGCGAGCGTCTCCGCCTCGTCGACCGTGAAATCGTTGTGATCCGAGAGGACGAAGACGGGATCGCTCGGGGGGTCGGCGTCGACAAGTGGCTCGCCCTCCTCGTGCAGCTTTACGAGGGTCGGCTCGTCGGCGGCGGTGAGCCGATCCAGCGTCGCTTCCAGCCCCATCCGGCGGAGTTCGACGCCGGGCGAGACCTCCGCGGGCATGTGACCGATCGCGTCCTGGCGGGCGTCGAGGGCGTCGCGGATCCGGGCGGCGACGTTCCGCTCGTCGGGGTGGAGGTGGCGGAGAGAGTCGGCGTCGAAGCTGACCGTGAGCTCGTCGGCGACGACGAGGTGGACCCTGACGCGCTCGCGGATCCCGTGCGAGAGGAAGACGCCGGCCGAGACGCATCGACAGAGGAGGTCGAGCCGACCGGCACCGGGAATGTCCGACAGCGAGATCGCGTCCGGGTCGGTCGGCACGTCGTGGCCGATGACGACGAACTGGCGCATACGGGTGGGTCGACCCCGATCCTCATAAGGGACGCGACCCGACGGTGAGCCATGAGCGTCGCCGGTCTCTGTCAGATCTGCGAGGCGGCGATGGCCGAGCACAGCTGTCGGCAGTGCGGGCGCGCCGTCTGTGACGACCACTGGAACGACGGCAGCGGGGCCTGCATGGGGTGTACGCAGGGACCGGTGCAGTGACCGGGCCGGACCCCGGGACCCACCCTACCGGTACTGATTCAGCCGCTTTTTCAGTCGCTTCGCGGCGTCGCCGGCCGCACCGACGTACGTCCCCTCGTCGTCCGGGCGGCTCGACTCCTCGCCGGCGAAGATGATCCCGCGGGAGGAGTTGACGAGCCCGACGTCGACGGCCGCCTCCGGATAGTCGGCGAGCCCGTGTTCGACGGCCGCCTCCGCGTCGCCGCCCTGCGCGCCGACGCCGGGAACGAGAAACGGGATCTCCGGAACGATCTCGCGGATCTCGGCCAGCTCCTCGGGCGCGGTCGCGCCGACGACGAGCCCGACGTTCCCGTTGGCGTTCCACACGTCACCGAGCGCGGCGACGCGCTCGTAGAGCGGCTCGCCGGAGGCGAGTTCGAGGTCCTG
>CAZNOA010000426.1:0-1732 GCA_964574565.1 uncultured Halobellus sp.
GGCGAGGTTCCGTTGAGATACGGGACTATTTCATTCACTGAACTCCCGGATATTCCATATACTGAAACAATCTCTGGGATTGTATCCGGATTTCCAATCGTTGGAGATCTATTCATTCTAAACTTTATCACAGTACAGTCTACTGTATTATATATTCCCATCTCAATCTCTATTTTTGCCATGCTTGTTGGGTGTTGGAACTTCTCGTACGCTTTAAGATACTTTTTCAAGGATAACGTTAGAGAAGATGGAAGAAAACAAAGTGTGATATACAAAATAGTAGCAATACTCAATGCGCCACTCATCATAGCATACGCATACATCGTTCTCTGATTAATTCAAGTGACTCTTACCGAAGATAGCGAGATAGTTCTTACTGGGTTATGTCGGGACGCGCAGTACAATATAGGCGCCCTGTATTCAGCACCCTCTCGTGTCCATTATAAAGGGTTTCGACAGAGCTAAAAATCAGAAATCTTGCGCCCGCTTACGTGACGGTGAAGTCGAGTTCCTCTTCGAAAGCGAAGTCCTCGTTTACTTCAATCGTTCTGTCAAGTATAATCGAGTCGCTAGGCTGGTGAATGATACGAACTCGAACATCGGCGCCGGCTGCGACGGGGTTACTCTCCCCCGAGTCGCTCTCCGCAGTGTCACCCACTGAGAACCGGTCACCAATAATTCCCTCACTACGGTTTTCGCCTGCGGTAATAACCACATTAAGCGTGCCCGACTCGATCGAGTCGCCGCCGTTGTGCTCAATCACGGTTACGTTGTCTGTCGTGTCCAGACTGACACTCAGCTGCGCCGACGGCTGATTGTCTCCGAGCGAGTCGCCGAGTCCGAGCACGAACGTCCCGATGACGGCCGCGAGGATCACTGTAATTGCGACCATCAGGATGACCCCGATAACGGGGCTCACTGCACGGTCGTCCGAGTTGAATAGGTTGTTTACGTTCATGGGTTTGAATCCAGCCGTCCACCGGTACGGATCGACGCGGATCGCCGATCCCGTCCGGTTGCTGGTTGCTTAACACGAGGTAGCTCTCCCTTAATTACTTGCCGACCTGCGTATCAACCTTGAAAATTAGTCACGTGGGGTCAGCGTTCGGCCGATTGAACGCTTCCCGTACAGCCCACGGTCCACGCGTTTGACCCCTCTGCGCCGCGTTTGCGGTGGCTGAACGACGCAATTTTCGATCCCGTTCGAACGCGTCGGCTTCTCGCGGCCGTCCCTCGATCCGCACGGGGCGCTCCTCCTGCGGGGCACCATCGCCCTCGCGGGACTCGTTCTCGTCGGGACGTCGTCCGTGTGGCTTCGCGACGACCTCGCCGACCCGTGAACGGGTCCCCCGGCACACCGACCGGCGGACCGTACCCTTCGGCGTCGAACCGCGACCCCGTAGCCGACGGCCACGAACGGCGGATTCCGGCGCCGACACCGATCGACTCCCGCTCGGCCGTTTCGTGAAAAATACACACCGATTAAATACCCTCAGCGAATCCGGTCGGCTATGGGCATCTCAGAGATACTCGAAGGAACGACCCTCACGCACCGCCAGATGGGTGCCATCATGGTCATCTGGATCGTGCTCGTGACGCTCATCTCGCTCGGGCTCCTCTGGTACACGGCGACGAACTTCGGCTGATCGAGCCGGCGGCAGGAGCCGCGAACACAACCCTCTTTTAGTCGTTCATCATCGATCGGGATATGGCGCGCGACAGCGATTCACCC
>CAZNOA010000427.1:0-1720 GCA_964574565.1 uncultured Halobellus sp.
CAGGCCCTGAAAACAACAGGTGCGGAATGTCGTCCTGGTCGATGTAGCTCTGGAGCCGCTCGACGATGGCCTCCTGTCCGTGGATGTCGCCGAGCGACTGCGGTCGGTACTTCTCGATCCATATCTCCCGACCGGTCGCGGTGGCGACCTTCTGCTCGTCGGCCTCGCTCATGTGTGGATCGGAGGTGCGGCGGGGTGATAAACGAACCGAGAACGCGACGAGAAACGAACCGAGAACGCGACGACAGTCGGTCGCGGACGCCGCTCGCGGAGCGATCGACTCACCTCTCGACGACCACCGACGTACTCCGCCGCCGGAGGGCGTCGCGGAACGCCGACAGCGTTTCGACCTCGGCCTCCGCGCTCCGGAGTCGCCGGCGCGTCCGCGGGTCGAGCTTCGGCGCGAGCACGAGCGCCGCGGCGCCCGTCGAAACGGTTCGGACTCGCCAGCCGACGTACCGCTCGACGGTCCGCGACGGGAGATCCGCGAGCAGGACGGCGTTCCGCCACGCGAACTCGCGGCTTCCCTCGAGACCCAGCAGGACGAACCGGTCATCGAGCGGATCGAACAGCGCGTCGATCCCCCTGACGCCGAGCGCGTCGTACACCTCGACGAGGGTCTCTCGGACGACCGTGACGAGCCGAGAGAGGATCTCGTTGATGCGGTCGTGGTCGACCCGCTTGGTACGTCGATCGGGATCCACGGCGACGTCTCGGAGGGTGTAGGTGAGATCGTCGTTGATGTGCGCGTTGATGCCGAGTAACGCGTCCTGTGCGACGAGGGCGTCGCCGCGGACGGCGGTCGCGAACGCGATCAGCCACGCCCGCGGGAGCGACTCGAACTCCCGCCGCTCGAAGGCGAGCAGCGCCTCCCGGTAGTATTCGGCGAATGTCACGAGATACGACGACACCCACTCCGGATCCGCGAAAACCTCGGCCCCGATCGCCGCCCGCACGGCTTCCGTCATCCGGGTGTACACCGTGAGAAACACCGAGCGCCGGTCTTCACGCTCGCGGAGGTGTCCCTCGATCCGGTCCAGCCCGTCTGCGACGTCGTCGACCGACGAGAACGGGGTCGACGCGAGTTCGATCAGCGCGGCGTCTGGCTCGTCCCCGGTCAGTTCCGCGACCATGGCATCGACGTCGACGCGACTCAGCCGTCGAGAGGCGGCAAACAGCGTTCTGACCTCCGCGGCGGTGGGTACGGTGGCGTGGATCGGGAACATGTGTGGGTCATCGACGCCGGGTCGATTCGTCAGCTACCAGCCCGGAGATGATGAAGATTCCCACCGGCTGACGGTCTGCGTCGCCGCTCGGACCAACCCGCTCTACGCGAACTCGTCGATCAGTTCGGGGACCACGTCGAAGAGGTCACCGACGATACCGTAGTCGGCGATGTCGAAGATCGGCGCGTTCGGATCGGTGTTGATCGCGATGATCGTGTCCGACCCTTTCATGCCGGCGACGTGCTGGACCGCCCCGGAGATGCCGACCGCGATGTACACGTCCGGGGTGACGACCTTTCCGCTCTGCCCGACCTGCCGGTTCTTCGGCAGCCAGCCGCTGTCGACGATCGGTCGCGAGGCCGAGAGGGTCGCGCCGAGCGCGTCCGCGAGCTCCTCGACGAGTTCGAGGTTCTCCTCCTCTTCGATGCCGCGGCCGACCGAGACGAGCACGTCCGCGTCCGCGATGTCGACGTCGCCGCCGCCGACCTCCTCGA
>CAZNOA010000428.1:0-1719 GCA_964574565.1 uncultured Halobellus sp.
CGCCGCCGCCGCGGCGGGGGTCATGCTCCACGCGATGTTCGTCAAGGGTCCAGTCGTCGACGAGGCTCGCACCGCGTCGAGCGGCGCGGGCAAGAACGCCGTCGGTCGGTCGGTCGAGGGGTCGACCGGCCGGTCCACGACCGGCGGCACGTCCGACTGAGCGGTCTCGGCTCGGCGTCCGCTTCCGCGTCCGATTTTCGATTTCCTACACGGTTTAGTCCCCGGCGACCGATCGGCCCTGTATGACCGACGCCCTGTTCCTCTCGAGCGCCGACGTCGACGACCTCGCGGAGCCCGCCGACTACGTCGTGGCCGTCCGCGACGCCTACCGCCAGATCGGCGAGGGAGCCCCCGCCGAGCCCCGCACGAAGCTGTTCAACCGCGAGCCGCCGGGAATGTTGACCACGTACGCCGCGGTCCTCCCCGAGACCGGTGCGATGGGCGGGTACACCTACTCCGCCGGTTTCGGCGCCGAAGACGCCTGGTTCATGACGCCGCTGTTCGACGCCGAATCGGGCGCACCGCTCGCGCTGCTCGACGGCGCCTCGATGAACCCATTTAAAACGGGGGCGGCGGGAGCCGTCGCGGTCGACGCGCTCGCTCGCGCGGACGCGACGGAACTGGCGGTCATCGGCAGCGGCGCGCAGGCGCGCGGCCAGCTCGCGACGACCGCGACTGTCCGCGAGTTCGAGGCGGTCCGCGTCTTCTCGCCGACTGCCGAGAACCGCGAGGCGTTCGCCGACGAGTTCGACGACCGGATCGACGCTGACGTCGTGGCGGCACGGAGCGCGAGCGCGGCGGTCACCGGAGCGGACGTGGTGATCACCGCGACGACAGCGAGCGATCCCGTCATCGACGACGCCGACGTCGAGCCGGGCACCCACGTCACCGCGATGGGACAGTACAACCCGACGAAGAACGAGCTGCCGCCCGAACTGATCGCCCGCGCCACGTACGTCCCGGACCTCCGGGCGCGGGCGACACGGGACGCCGGTTCGTTTATCGCGGCGGTCGAGGCGGGGCTCGTCGACGAGAGCGACGGCGTCGCGGCCGAACTGGGCGAGGTCGTCGCCGGCGAACACCCCGGCCGGACGAGCGACGAGGAGGTGACGGTGTTCGACTCGGGCGGCACGGGGATCGAGACGGTCGCGGCCGCGCACATGCTTTATAAACGAGCGAGCGACGACGGTCGCGGACAGACGATCGAGTTCGCGCCCGCGAGCGAGGCGCTGACGGGACGATAAGCGGTCGGCGGCGTCGGTTCTGCGGATCCCGTGTCCGTCGTTAGAGGTCGGGGAACGCGACAGCGGGGCGCTTCGCACCTCTGGCAGCCGGCGACAAGAGCCGCCGGCGACTGCCCCACTGAGTCTCACCCGGCCGCAGGGCACCGCCGAAAGACGTTCTCGCTTGCTTCGCTGTGTGGGCTCCGAGTTCCGTACTCCTGCGCTCCCGGCGGTCACTCGCGGCAGCGCAGCCTCACGCCTTCCCAGCCTCGTCAGTCGCCCGGAGTGAAACAGAGGGCGACTGACCTCCCTCGTACGCGCCGTCTCGCGGCCGCTCACAGGCGCGCGCCACCGCACGGCCGTTCACTGATACATAGCCTCGCTGGCGCTTCAGTCGCCTACGCCAGCCGATACCGGAGAATCGCGGCGATGCCGCCGAGATTCGAGAGCTGCTCGCCGGGCGCGAACTCCGAGGAGAAGACGACCACGTCGCCGC
>CAZNOA010000429.1:0-1709 GCA_964574565.1 uncultured Halobellus sp.
GGCCGCTCTGGGCGCGTCGCCCTCGCGGCCGTGGACGCGCTCGTCGAGGTCGCCGCGGACCGACTCCACGTCGTCGAGGATCGACTTCGCGGTGCCGGAGGGGGCGTCCCGCTTTCCGTTGTGGTGCGTCTCCGTCAGCTCGACGTCGTAGCCGGGGAGCGCGGCGGCCGCCTCGCGGACCGCGCGGCGGAGCGCGGCGACGCCGCGGGCGAAGTTCGACGCTTTCAATACCGGGATCGCGTCACTCGCATCCCGGAGCCGGTCGCGTTGGGCGTCGTCGAAGCCGGTCGTTCCGGTGACCATCGGCACGTTGGCCTCGGCGCACGTCTCGGCGTACGCGACCGCGGACGCGGGCCCGGTGAAGTCGACGAGGACGTCCGGCGCGTGACGCGCCAACAGTCCCGGGAGGTCGTCGGCCGGGTCGATGGCGACTCCCGCGACGGGGTCGACGGCGGTGCGGTTGACCGCGACCGCGACGCCGACGCCCTCGCGGTCGGCGGCGGCCTCGATCACCTCACGACCCATCCGGCCGCCGGCGCCGGTGACGGCGAGCCTGAGGGAGTCGCCGCCGGATCGCACCGAGCGTCCGCCGCTCATTCGGCGCCCTCCGTCGGCGCGGGGTCGACGGCCGCCGGCGTCTCGGACTCGTACTCAGCCAGCAGCTCGCGGAGCGAGTCGCGGCGCTCCGGGGAGAGCCGCGAGAGCGGCGACCGGACGTGCGGGCCGCCGCGCCCGCGAATGTGCATCGCCTCCTTCACCGGGATCGGGTTCGTCTCGGCGAACAGCTCGCGGACGAGCGGGGAGAGCTCGTGGTGAAGCTCGCGGGCGCGGTCGTAGTCGCCCGAGAGCGCGGCCCCGACCATCGCACAGGAGCGCTCCGGCTCGACGTTGGCGACGACGCTTATCGTTCCGGTCCCGCCGATTGAGAGGACCGGGAGAGTGAGCCCGTCGTCGCCCGACACGACCGAGAAGTCGGCGTCGCGGGTCCGTTCGACGACCTCGCTTATCAGGTTGAGATCGCCGGAAGCGGCCTTATACCCCTGAATGTTCGGGTGGTTCGCGAGCTCGACGGTGACGTCGACGGGGATCGACTGCCCGGTCCGGCTCGGCACGTTGTACACGATCTGCGGCAGGTCGACGGCGTCGGCGATCGTCCGGTAGTGGTCGCGGAACCCCTGCGGCTCGGGCTTGTTGTAGTACGGCGAGATGAGGAGGAGTCCGTCGGCGCCCGCGTCGGCGGCGCGCTCGGAGAGCGACAGCGCCTCGGCGGTGTTGTTCGAGCCCGTGCCGGCGATGACGGGGACGTCCTCGACCGCGTCGCGGACGGTCTCGATGACGTCGACGTGCTCGTCGTGAGTCATCGTGGCCGACTCGCCGGTCGAGCCGACCGGGACCACGCCGTCGACGCCCGCGCGTTCGAGGTACCGGGCGTTGTCGGCGAGCTGTTCGTGGTCGACCTCGTTGTCGTCGGTGAACGGGGTCGTCATCGCGGGGTAGACCCCTTCGAACGGTTCGTCGGTGTTCTCTCGGTCGGTCGCGTCTCGGCTCGTGTACGGCGTCGTCGTCGTTGTGTCGGTCATGGTGTGTGTCGCGTGAGTGTCGCAGTCGGTCGTCGGTTCGCGTGGATGTCTCGCAGCCGGGAACCGAACCGGAACTCCGAGCGGGCCTGGGGTCGTCCGGGACGGGGTCGCCACTCCCGCCGGCGGACG
>CAZNOA010000430.1:0-1702 GCA_964574565.1 uncultured Halobellus sp.
AACCCCGGATTCGCGAAGGTGTGCTTCGACGCGGACGAGCAGACCGGTGCCGAGGCGGGCAACGCGTTCGCGAGTGACCTCTACGACGTCGACGCAGACGAGGACATGATCACGATCGGCGAGGCCGCCAACGCGACGGCGACGCTCACGTTCCCCGGCGGATCCGAAGTTACCGTGTACGAGAACGGTCTCGACGGACTGTTCGGTGCGCTCGACGACTGCATCCCCGTTCCGTCGTCGGCAGAAGAGTTCTGTCACCAGCCCAACGAGCCCGTCGAGTTCTGCGTCGAGATCGAGATCCCGACGACCGTCGGTAACGAGCTGCAGGGTGCAGTCTCGACGTTCGGTGTCGACTTCCACGCCGAGCAGTGCCGCCACAACGACCTCGCGTCCTTCCTCGGCCGCGAGGCCGAGACGGAGGTCGGCGACGGGTTCGTCACCGTCGAAGAGAGCTTCGCCCAGACGAGCATGAACGCACGCGGGCGGTTCGGCGACGGCGGCGGTCCTCAGACCTGGGAGGTCGGCATTTGGGAGTCGTCTCAGACTGACGACGAGGCGGACTACCCGTGGTCCGACGAATCTGTCCCCTTCAGCTTCGAGTACGACGCGGACGCCGACGCCTCGACGTTCGATCTGGACGGCGTCGTCGTCACCGCGAGCGGTGGTGAACCGCAGGATCGAATCGGCGTTCAGACGAAGGCCGACCAGGCCACGATCGACGTCGAGAACCTCGCGCTCGCCGACGCCGACGGCGTCCCGATCGCGCTGGTCGGTCCCGACGGCGTCACCGCGAGCAACGACGGACCGGATCGCGATCTCCAGTACCTTGTAATGAACACGAACCCCGCGCTGCTGGCGGGCGGCTTCGTGCTGAGCGGCGACGTGACGGTCACGCTCGAAGGCGACTACGACACGGACGCCGAGGAGGGCGTCGCGTTCGACGTCGTCGTCGAGTAATCGCTCGCCGACCCCTCGGTCCTCACGGCCCGATTCGCTCCGAGTCGGTTCGCATCTGCGACCCGACCCACTCCCCTGTGGACGGTCATCACTGACTGCGGCCACGAGACGGTTCGACTCCGTCGGCGGGATTCCCCACGGAGGGGTGTACAATCATGACTGACGACAACACCAACAACTTCGACCTCTCCCGCCGCAAGCTCCTCGGCGGACTCGGGGCCATCGGCGTCGCGAGCGCCGGCGCAGGCCTCGGAACGACTGCGTACTTCAGCGACGAGGAGTCGTTCGACGGCAACACGATCACCGCGGGCACGCTCGCGATGTTCGGCAGCTGGCAGCAGCTGTACTACGGTGCCGACCAGTCCGTCCGCCCCGGCGATTACGGCGACGCGGGCCGCCCGTGGGTGAACGCCTTCCCCGACCACGACGGTGACGGTATCCAGTCGCTCGACGACGAACGGCAGTACGTCGACGACCCGAGTGACGATCCCGCGGCGGGGCGGAACCTCCCGCTGTCGTGCAGGGACTTCACCGATCTCGAGGGCGGTGAGCGGCCCGTTATCGAGCTCGACGACGTGAAGCCCGGCGACAAGGGTGAGGTCACCTTCGGCTTCACTGTCTGTGACAACCCCGCGTACGTCTGGATGAACGGCGGGATCGCGAGCGAGACGCCTGGACAGGGCGACGGGAACCTCGCGGACCACCTGATGGCGAAGGTCTGGCGCGACGACGACTGTGACAACGT
>CAZNOA010000431.1:0-1702 GCA_964574565.1 uncultured Halobellus sp.
GTCATGATTCGATGACCTCGGACAGGAGACGTCCCAGCCGGCTCGCGACGACGCCCCGGTCGTACCGCTCGATCATGTGCTCCCGACCGTTCGCTCCGAGCGACCCCCGGAGCTCCTCGTCTTCGAGAAGCGTGTCGAACACCTCCGCGAGCGCTTCCGGGTCGTTCTCGACGAACACCCCCCCACCGGATTCGTCGATCAGCGATTCGATCTCGCCGACCCCCGTCGCGACGACCGGCAGCTCACACGACATGTATTCGTAGGCTTTCGTCGGAACCGCGTATTCGAGCGTCTCCATCCGCTTCAGCGGCGCGACGCCGATCATCGCGTCGTTGAGTATCCCGGGGATGTCCGCTCTCGGGACGAGACCGGTGAACTTCACGCGGTCGCCGAGCCCGTCGTCCTCGACGAGCCGTTTCAGTTCGTCGGCCTTGTCGCCGTCGCCGACGATCAGAAGCGTCGCGTCCGACGAGTCGACGGCCGACATGGCACGGACGCACGCCTCCAGGTCCTGTGCGTGGCCGACGTTTCCGGTGTACACGATGGTCGGGTCGGAGTCGGGGTCGGCGTCCTCCGGCTCGTACTCCGCCGTGTCGACGCCGTTCGGCAGATGCACGATCTTCGAGTCGCGCACGCCGTACTGGTCCGCGAGCCGGTCGCCGAGGACCGTCGTCGTGACGGTGATCCGATCGGCCGTCCGCAGGATCGTCGCCTGCAATCGCCGGCTGAGCCGTTCGGGCAGCCCGCCCTCGGAGATGAATCCGAGACCGATCGACGCGTCGATCCACAGGTCGCGAACGTCCACGATCCACGGGACCCCTCGCAGCCGGGCGATCGGCAGGGCGGCAATACCGGTGAATATCGGCGGTGACGAGGTGACGACGGCGTCGTACCGCCGGTGATTGACCAGCAGCCAGAGGAACGCGTGAAGCGGGAACAGGACGTAGTAGGCGAGTCGGCTGAAAAAGCCGGGATCCTCGGTCGTCGGCTGCCACGCCCAGAGACGGGTGACGGTCACCCCGTCGTCCGTTCGCGTCGATCGTCGCCGCCACGTGCGCGAGAACTGTCCGTGAGGGAACGCCGGCGGCGGCGCCAGAACGGTGACGTCCCACCCCTCGTTTCGGAGTTGGACGGCGGTGTCCCGGACCCGCGAGGCGTTGCCCGACCTGTCGGGAGGGTAGTGTTGAGAGACGACGACGACACGTGAGGAGTTGCCTGTCATGGTACGGTCGTGTTGGTCAGCACGGTGCCGAGGAGACACGTTGATTCGTTCGAACGATACCGCCGACGGGGGCATTGTAACCGGGCGATTAAGTCTCCGTAACGCGCCGTCGTCCCGCGGTCACCGAGGCGAGTCGCCGTTGGTGACGAGGGAGTCACTGGTGTCGCCGTGTGTCGACGAGCGTGCGGAGCCCCTCTTCGAGACCGATCTGCGGTTCGTATCCGAGCCGGTCACGGGCACGGGAGAGGTCGGCCCGACTGTGTCGGATGTCCCCGTCTCGAGGCTCGGTGTGGGCAATCGACGAATCGCTGCCGACCGCGTCCCGGATCAGCTCCGCGAGCCGCTCTATCGTCACGGATTCGCCCGTCCCGACGTTGTACCCGTCGCCGACCGCATCGGTCTCCGCGGCCAGGAGGTTCGCCCGCACGACGTCGTCGACGTGGACGAAGTCCCGCGTCTGCTCGCCGTCGCCGTGGACCG
>CAZNOA010000432.1:0-1696 GCA_964574565.1 uncultured Halobellus sp.
CCGCCGATGATGATGTAGATGAACCCGAGCGGGTACAACAGGACGCTGAGTATCGGATGCCCGTTCGTGGCTTCGGTCATCGAGGCGTACAGCAGGAACGTGATCGTGATCGCCAGCCCGGCGGCGACGCCGCTGAAGAACAGCTCGCGTCCCCCGGAAGTCACCTCCTCGTCGGCCGCGGCGATGATCCGCTGGAACACCTCGTCTGACGAGAAGCGGTCGCGAACCGCCTCGCCGACGGCCGGTGCTCCGCTGCGGGACCGCTCACCGACCTCGGGCGCCGAATCGTCGTTCGGCCGCATTGAATCTGCCACTACCGGACGCAACAGCAGCCGTATCAAAAGAGCTTGTTTTTCGGTGGGGTGTGACCGCTTCGTAGGTCAGGCCCGTTCGACCGTCAGCGTTCGCACTTCGACACGGACGTCTTCACCGGTGACGACACCGATCCGCTGACTGAGCGCCTCAGCGATACCTCCGACCTCCGTACCCGGTGGCACGCCGACGGTGACCACCACGCGTTCAGTTTCGAGCGGCGGTATCGTTCCGCCTCGTTCGACCTCTAACTCCAGCAGCTCTAGTCCGGGGTCGAGCGCCGCCAGCTCGTCACCGACGGCGGTTCGGATCTCCGCCTCGTTCGTCGACGCGACGTACGACTCGTAGGTGACGCCGCCGAGGAACACCGAGAGCAACGCGATGGCGGCGACGAGCACGGCCGCCCGTTTTATGAACGCGGCCCGGACGTCGTCCTCGCGGAACCACCGCTGCGGACGATACCCCTCGTACCACAGCATGACCAACGCCGAGAGGTTGATAGAGAGGACGTTGACGGCGACGATCACGCCGGCGCCGACCACCAGTCGCGGGATCCCGAACGCGATTCCGATGCCGACGGCGGCGGCCGGGGGGATCAGGGCCACCGCGATCATCACGCCCACGAGCGCCGCGGAGACGCCGGTCATCAGCGAGACGATGCCGGCGATGCCGGCGCCGATCGCCACGACCAACACGAGGACGTTCGGGGCGAGCCGTTCGGACACCTCCGCGAGCTCGAGCGGGTCGAGTCCGGGCGGCACGAACGCGAGCGTCCGCAGGGCGAACGCGAACAGCGTCGCGGCGGCGATCGCGACGGCGACGCCGATCACCTGCATCCGAACCCCGCGTCTGAACATCGATTCGTCGTCGACGACCGTCCCGATCGCGGCGGACATCGCGGGCCCGATGAGCGGGGCGATGACCATCGATCCGACCACCGTCGCCGGCGAGTTGAGGAGGAGGCCGGCGGTCGCGATCACCGCCGATATCACCGTCATCAGTACGTACGTCCCGAGGCCGGAAGCCAGATCGTCGGCCTTCGCCTGCAGTTCCTCGCGCGAGATGCGGTCGCCGCCGCGCTCGGACTCCTTGTTGTACTCGTCTTCGAGCGCCTCGAAGCGCCGGGAGATAACGGTCTCGGCGGCGACGATCACCGTGTAGGTCCGGTCGTCGATCCCCGCTTCTCGGAGGCGTTCGAGAACGGGTTCGACCGCCGCGGTCGGGAGCGGAAACATCGCGACGGCGGTGTACTCGCGGCCGCTGGTCTCGTCGGTGACGACGTAATCCACCCCCTCCTCGTCGAGGGCCCGGACGACGGCCGCGCGCTTTCCCGCCGGAATCATGACCTGAACGAGTCGCACGGTCCGTGGTGATGCCGACGGGT
>CAZNOA010000433.1:0-1693 GCA_964574565.1 uncultured Halobellus sp.
TGGCGGCGGAGCCGTTCGCGTGGATCGTCGTCGCCGCGCTCGTCGTCGCCGCGGTCGGGAACGCCTACATCGGGTGAGCACAGGGCGACGGGGGACGATAACTGAGGCCCGGGTACAGCTTCGTCGGGGTAGTTCCCAATCGACGATCACGTGGTTTGCGATCCGATCGGACCTTCAACGTCGCGTATCGCCCGAACGAGCGCGTCGAGCGCGGCCTCGACCGCCCCGCGTTTCACCGCGAGCCGGTCCCCGTCGATCACGACCCGTTCCGTCTCGACGTACGATTCCTCGGTCCCCCACGGGGCGGCGTACGCGACGCCGACGTAGACGAGCCCGACCGGTTTCTCCTCGCTTCCGCCTCCCGGTCCCGCGATCCCCGTCGTCGCGACCGCCCAGGTGGTGTCGGCGCGGTCGCGGGCTCCGGCCGCCATCTCCGCCGCGACCGGCGCGCTCACAGCCCCCTCGGCGTCGAGCGACTCGCGAGAGACCCCGAGCAGCTCCCGTTTCGCGTCGTACGCGTAGGTGACGAAGCCGCGGTCGAAGTACGCGCTCGAACCGGGGACGTCGGTCACCCGTGACCCGACCAGCCCACCCGTCAGCGACTCCGCGACGGCGAGGGTTTCGCCGCGGCCGGTGAGCAGCTCCCCGAGCGTCGCCTCGATCTGCTCGGTCTCGTCGGTGGGGGCCGCCGAATCCGCCCCCTCGTCGGCCGTCCCGCGTTGCTCGTCGGCGCCGTCGTTTGCGTCCATACCTCCGCTCCGGTCGCCACCCCCGTGGGGTTTACGCCCGGTCGGGCGTTAGCGAGGCCAATGACCGACTGGGACGAGCGCTTCGCGTCGGGGTCGTACCCGCGGGCGCCGGAGCCTTCCGCCGTGTTGCGCGCCTACGAGCCGTCGATCCCCGACGGCCGAGCCTTCGACGTCGCCGCCGGGACCGGTCGCAACGCGGTGTTCCTCGCCGAGCGGGGATACGCGGTCGACGCCCTCGACGCCTCCGGAACGGGGCTCGACATCATTCGGGAGCGTGCCACGGAGCGCGGGGTCGACGACGCGGTCGAGACGGTTCAAGGCGACGTCTCGACGTACGGGTTTCCGACGGCGGCGTACGAGCTGATCACGATGAGCTACTTCCACACGCTCGACCGGTTCGCCGACCTGACGGAGGCGCTCGTCCCCGGCGGCTACCTCTTCGTCGAGGGGCACCTCCGCTCCGCAGAGTCGACCCCGTCCGGGCCGAGCGACGACCGATATCGGTTCGCCGCGAACGAACTCCTCCGCGCCGGGCTCGGGCTGACGGTGGCGTACTACGACGAGACGACACAGGAGCGCTCGGGGGATCGGCGCCGGGCGACCGCGAGGCTGCTCGCTCGTCGGTCGACGGGCGGGCGGCAGTCCTACCCGACTCGGCCGGCCGAGGGCGTCGACGATGCGTGACGACGAGACGGCCGGCGGGGACGCGACGAGTGAGTCGATACCCGAGGGCGCCGACGGCCCCGGAGCGACACTGAAACGACTCGTCGAGGCGGCGATCGACGCCGATCTCGAGACGCTTGACGGAACGGTCGCGGTCGCCGAGCGCGGAGACGACACCGACCCCGCGACGCGGGTCCTCGACCGCGTCGCCGGCGACGACTCGGTCGTCGGCGTCGTGCCGCGCATCGAGCCGTCGCTCGCTCGGGGGCTCGCCGGACGCG
>CAZNOA010000434.1:0-1687 GCA_964574565.1 uncultured Halobellus sp.
GGTGACGCGGAATGAAACGCGCGTGGCTCACCGTCATCGGAAGCGCGCTGCTCCTCGGCGTTCTCGGTGTCACCGCCCTCCTCGGCAGCGACGTCTGGGGAACGCCGCTCCGGGCGATACAGGGATTGCTGTTTCTCGTCGGAGCGGTCGCGTTTCTCGCGGCGGGTCGAAATCGATCCGTCGCCGGCCTCGCTCCGATTCAGGTCGTCGGCGTCGGCGACTTGGCGCTCGCGGGGGCGATCCTGTTGAACGCGATCAACACATTTAGTGGCGGAATCCCGGCGGAGACGGCGGAAATAACCGCGGCGCTCGGCGCGGCGTTGGGCGGCCTCGGGCTCGCGTTCATCGGCGGCGACTACCTGCGCGGCGGTCAGATATTCGCGGTCGAGCTGACCGACGAGCCGCTGATAGAACGGTGAGGTGATCCCCGGTCTCAGTCGAGCTCGACCGTCGCGGCCGCCTCGACGCCCGGCTCTTCGGCGGTCAGCGTCCCCACGATCCGATACGTTCCGGCGGGCGGATCCGGCCACGTCGCCTCGTACGTGGCCGACTCACCGGCTTCGAGCGTCTCGCTGCCCAACACCTGCGTGAACATCATCCCGGCCCCGTGTCGCCAGACCGGGTCCGCGGTGTCGGTTTCTCCGGAGTCTCCGCTTTCTCCGGTTTCGGCTGCCTCGCAGGCTTCGTCGGCTTCGTCGGCT
Organism: uncultured Halobellus sp.; assembly: GCA_964574565.1. GTDB lineage: Archaea > Halobacteriota > Halobacteria > Halobacteriales > Haloferacaceae > Halorubrum. The sequence goes on from CAZNOA010000434.1 coordinate 702, forward strand.
TCGTCGCTTCTGTACGCCGCGAACTCCGCGCGCTGTCCGCTCCGGAATCGGAGCGTGAGGGGTTCGTCGCCGTCGTTCGAGACGGTCAACGCGAGGTCGAGCCCGTCGTCGCTCTCGACGGCGTCCAGCGAGGCGTCAAGCATGTGTACATATCGCACGCGCCGCGGAATAAATGCTCGCCGACCGGTCGCCGATCCCGCACCCGGCTCGCCGGGTGGAACCCGTGGACCGGAACGTACCGGGTCTGACGGCACCGCGTCGTTCCGGGGCCGCTCCGACGATGCGCCTAAGTCGACGGTTCCCTAACGGAGAGTCGTGCAGGTCGTGGGCTACGAGACGGGCGAGGGGCTCTACGTCGCCAGCGGCGGCGCGGTCGACTTCCTCGAGGCGGGCCCGGGCACGGATCTCGCGTACGGCCTCGGAGACAGGCGATGCGCGGGGACGGTCCACGAGGGCGACCACGTCGCCTGCGACGCCGCCGAGGCCCCGTACTGCGACGCCCACGGCGGCGTGTGGGTGTGCGCGCGGTGTACGGGGACGTGTTTGAAAGACGAGATGGACTGTCACGAGGCGCACGCGATGTACCTCGCCGCCTTCGCGCCGGCCGTCCTGAAGGTGGGCGTCACGCGTCTCTGGCGGCTGGAGACGCGACTCCGCGAGCAGGGCGCGGACCGGGCCGCACACGTCCGCACCTTCCCCGACGGACGCGTCGCCCGCGAGGTCGAGTCCGAGTTGGCGAGCCGCGACGGCCTCGTCGACCGAGTCCGGGTACCGACGAAGATCGAGGGGTTCGGCCGCGACGTCGACGAGGCGGCGTGGGAGTCGCTGCTCGACCGGTTCGATCCGATAGCGCGGTTCGAGTTCGACGACGGGCTCGACCTCGACGAGCGCCCCGTCGCGGAGACGATGGCGGCCGGAACGGTACGCGGGTGGAAGGGGCGCGTGCTCGTGCTCGACCGCGGCGGCTCGACGTACGCGGTCGACGC
>CAZNOA010000435.1:0-1678 GCA_964574565.1 uncultured Halobellus sp.
TCCGCCAACTCGCTGACCAGCGGGCGGAGGAGAAGGGGATCACCCAGCGCGACATCCGCGCCCGAGAGGTCGGTCACAACGACGCCGACCCGGACCCCGACGACGTCGAACTCGACGTGATGACCTACGAGGCCGGTGGCGGGACGGAGCAGTTCATCTCCTTCGAGGACCCGGTCCGCGACCTGCTCGTCGGGTTCTGTCGTCTCCGGTTCCCCTCGTTTGCCCCCGACCAGCCCGGTGCGCCCGGCACCGAGAGCGACGCGATTCGCCACGAACTGGAAGACGCGGCGCTGATCCGCGAGCTGCACGTGTACGGCAGCGAGGTCGCCATCGGGGGCGACGGCGACTGGCAGCACCAGGGGTACGGCACCCGGCTCCTTGAACACGCCGAGGAACTCGCTCGCGACGCCGGCTATCGCAAGATGGCTATCATCTCCGGCATCGGCGCACGCGAGTACTACCGGAACAAGCTCGGCTACCACCAGGACGGCCCGTACGTGTCGAAGCGGCTCTGAGCCGGGGTCCAGTTGCTTGTCGCCGGGGGTTCCGGACCGTGTAGCATATGTTGAAACTACTGAAGGTAGATAATCCAACACTGAAGGTATTGTAAATCAGAAACTTTTTGATGATATTTGCCTAACAAGTTGTCACCCCTATACACGGGGAGAGTTGATATGAACCTTGAGAGACGCGGCCTACTGAAAGGGATCGGCGCTGCAGGCGTATCGCTCGCGTTCGCGGGCCACGCGAGCGGGGCCGACAGCGGAGTACAGCACGTCGTTCTTACCGGTGGAAACGGCGTTCGGCGGCGGCTCGAACGAAACGGATTCGAGGTGAAACAGGAGCTCGCAGATGGCGGCGTGCTCGTCGTCCACGGTCCGGACGACGGTCTCACCTCTATCCGCGGCGTCGACAACGCGTATCGCGACGTCCGCTTCGAGCTTGAACGCCCGGCGCAAGAAGCCTTCGCCGAGGGAACCGACCTCGAACCGCCGACGTTCTACGAGGATTTCCTCTGGGACAAACAGGTGACTGAGTCGCTGGAGGCGAACCAGACAGCGACGGGAGACGGGTCGTCGATCGCGATCATCGACACGGGGTGTGATTATCGACACCCGGATCTCGCTCCGAACCTCGACGCGGAGGCGGGACGGCGGTTCAAGAACGGCGAGGTCGACTCGGGGGCGGAAGAGGATATCGTCGTCGGCCGTCCCGCCCCAGACGGTAGCGGCCTTGCTTTCGATATCGACTTCGTCGAACAGGACGTCGCCGACGACGTCGAGGGACACGGGACGCACGTCGGCGGAATCGCGGCGGCATCCGCCGACGAAGGTGCCCTTGGGACCGGTGTCGGTGGAACAGCGCCTGACGCCGACCTCGTCCCCTACCGCGTGTTCTGGTGGATCGAGGTCGGAACGGACGACGATCCCGTTGACGAGCGCTGGGCTCCGACGACGACGACGGCCGACATCCTCACCGCAATCGACACCGCCAGCCGCGAGGGATACGACGCCGTCAATCTCAGTCTCGGCACCGCGCCGCTACCGCCGGAAACGAACTCGACCGGTATCAAGACTGCGTATCAGCGGGTGATTCAAGCGGCCGCCACCCGCGGAACCCTCGTCGCTGCCAGCGCCGGAAACTCCGAAGCGAACCTTCAGCAGGGCGGCTTCTTCAC
>CAZNOA010000436.1:0-1669 GCA_964574565.1 uncultured Halobellus sp.
AAACACGGGCAACTCCCGCCACTGTCACGCTCCCTTTAGGAATCGACCGCGAAGCGGAGGCAACATGGCACGGGTAAGCGCCGGGGGGCGGCTCCACTTCGGCTTCTGTAACCTCAGCCTCTCACACGAGCGGCTGTACGGCGCGCTCGGGCTCGGGCTCGCGGAGCCGCGCGTCGTCGTCGACGCGGCGCCGGCCGACGCCGTGACGGCCGTCGTCGACGGAGACGGGCCTCCCTCCGCAGGCGACAAAAATGAGCCTGCCCTCGCGGCCGACGTTCGGGAGTACGCGACGACCGCGACGGATCTCTTGGGTGTCGACGGCGCGGCCGTCACCGTGCGCGAGTCGCTGCCGCGTCACGCGGGGCTCGGCAGCGGAACGCAGTTGGCCGCGTCGACGCTCGCGGCGGTCGCGGCGGCACACGACGAGCCGGCGCGCGTCCGCGAACGGGCGCCGGTGCTCGGACGGGGCGGCCGGTCCGGTATCGGCGTTGCGGCCTTCGAGGGCGGCGGGTTCGTCCTTGACGCCGGCCATCCGACGGCCCGGTTCACGACCGATCGGCCGGCCGACGGCGCGTGGACCGTTCCGCCCGTGGCGGCCCGACACCCCGTTCCCGACGACTGGCGGTTCCTGCTCGTTCGGCCCGACGTGGAGCCGGGGCGGAGCGGCGCCGGCGAGGACGGCGCGATGCGAACCGCCGTGGAGCGGGCGGAACCGGGGCTGGCCGACCGGATCGCCGGGATCGTCACCCGACGCGCCCTCCCGTCGATCGCGACCGGGAACGCCGAGCGCTTCGGCGCGGCGGTCGCGGAGATCGGCCGGCTCAACGGCGCGTGGTACGCGGACGAGCAGGGGGGCGTCTATCGGCCGCCGGTCGGCGACGTCGTCGCCTCGCTGTCCGAGACGTCGGCCGTCTTCGGCGCCGGGCAGTCCTCGTGGGGGCCGACCGTCTACGGCGTCACGGACGCCGAACACGCCGACGCGGCCGTGACGGCCGGCGAGCGGGCGCTGGACGAGGCGGGCGTCGACGGCGTCGCCTCTGTCACGAAGGCGGCGACGGGGGGAGCGCGGGTGCGACGTGGTGACGGACCGAGCGGCGAGTCGGCCGAGCAACAACACTAAGCCGAGCGGCGTCTCCATACGGTGTATGTCGAGTCTACCGTTCGGCGTCTCCCGCCTCGACGCGATCCTCGACGGCGGCGCGCCGCCGGGGAACGTGGTGTTGCTCGCGGGCGAGTCCGGCGCCGGCGCACGCGAGTTCTGCTACACGAGCGCGGCGGTGAACGCCCTCGGACACGCCGACGAGGAGCTGTTCGACCTCTACTACGGCGACCTCCCGGCGGACGCCGAGCTGCCCGACTCCGTCCACTACATATCGTTTACCGCCGACACGGGCGCGATCCAGCGGGAGATGCGGTACGCGATGGCCGACGAGATCGTCGACGCCGCCGTCGACGAGATCGCCTTCCGGGACCTCTCCGCGGAGTTCTTCCAGCTCAGCCCGATCCCGCGCGACTGGTACGAAGCGGAGACGGCGACGCTCACGGACCTCGGGGAGCGCGGGGAGTACGAGGACGTCCTCACCGCCTTCGGCGATTACCTGTCGGCGCACGCCGAGGGGAGCCTCGTCTGTATCGACTCGGTCACCGACCTCGTCTCGATGGTCTCCGA
>CAZNOA010000437.1:0-1667 GCA_964574565.1 uncultured Halobellus sp.
AGCGCGTCTTCGGGGTCGTCGTCGCCGACGATCCCGGCCTCCGCTTTCCGGGTCACGACGGCCTCGGCGTCGACGCCGTGGGCCGTCCCGTTGGTCCCGTCCGCGACGACCGCGGTCGATGAGTCCGCGACGGCGACGACCTCGTGGCCGTACTCGCCCGCGAGTTCGACGACCGACCGGCCGACCGCGCCGGCGCCGATGACGGCGAGTCTCACGCCTCCACCCCCGTGAGCGGCTCGATGAGACGCAGCTCCTTCTCCGCTGCGAGCTCCCGGACGGCCGCGAGCGCCTGCTCCGTCTCACCGGCGCGCGCCTCCAGCCGGAGCCGGGCGCTCGACGCCTCCTCGGTCCCCTGGGGAGCGGCCAGCGACACGTCGGCGACCGACGCCGACGCGCACGCCTCGATCCGCGAGAGGGTGTCCGACAGGTCCGTGTCGATGAGGTGACCGAACAGCAGCAGCGTCACCTCCTCGGCGTACCGCTCCGTTCCGGCTTGCATCACGTTCACGCCCTCGCTTCGGAGGGCTTCGACGATCCCCTCGAAGCGCTCTTGAGTCGCCTCGAAGTCGACTTCGACCGGGATCCGGCCGCGCGGCGTCTTGTTCCCGCGCTCGTGATAGATCGAGAGGAGGTTCCCCCCGTTGTCCGCGATCGGGTGAAGCGCGGCGAGCAGCTGCCCCGGCTCGTCGACGAGTTCGAGTCGCACGGTGTGCGTCGAGGGGGTCGCCGCGGCGTGGCCGCCGTCCGGCGAGGTGTCCGCCCCCTCCTCGGGCTCTGGCGCGCCGTCGCGGCTGTCGCTCACGCGACCACCCCCGGATCTGCGGCAACGGTCGAACGACGGGTCCGCTGGCACGCTCCTGTCGGCGGCGCGGAGCGGTCGCTTGCTGGCTCCATCACGATGCGCCGAGCGGGAGTCGTGCCCGTCTGCATACCCGAAAGGAGTCGGGCGATCCGGTATAAGCCTTCGGCGATGGCAGGCGTTGCCTCGCGATCGAGCGTGTCAACGTACTGCACGGGACGACGGGCGAACGGGGAGCGCCGTCGCTCTCGAACGCGAGTACCGTCCGGAAGAAGGCCGGACGAGAAGCAGTATCGGGACCGCCGGCGGAAACGGTTCGAACCGCGAACCGGCCGATCGAATTAGAAGTAGTCGATCGACGACGGGAGTTCGAGCTTCATCCCCTTGCGCTCGCGGATCTCCATGATCTTCTCGCGCTGGAGGTTGTCGACGAGCACGCGGAAGCCCGCGTTCTCGGTGTTCCACGACGCTCGACCCTCCGTGGCGGAGCGGATGTCGGAGGAGAAGCCGATCATCTCCTCGACGGGGGCGATCCCCTCGACGACCATGAGGTCGCCCTCCTGGTACATGTCGTCGACGCGGCCGCGACGCCCCTGAATCTCGCCGGAGGCGGCGCCCATGTGCTCCGAGGGAACGTCGATCCGGACGTTCTGAATCGGCTCTAACAGACGGACCTCACCGTCGATCAGCGCGCGGTGAACCGCGTCGCGGACCGCGGGAATGACCTGCGCGGGCCCGCGGTGGATAGTGTCCTCGTGGAGCTTCGCGTCGTGAAGCCGGAACAGCGACCCCTGGACGGGCTCGGCGGCGAGGGGCCCGTCGTCGAGCGCCTCCTGAAGCCCCTCCAAGACGAGCTCCATCGTCTCGT
>CAZNOA010000438.1:0-1662 GCA_964574565.1 uncultured Halobellus sp.
CTCGCCGACATCGGGGCCGGAATGTACGCGACGCAGGCGATCCTCGCGGCCCTCCTCGACCGCGAACTCGGGGACGGGACGGGACAGAAGATCGACGTCAGCCTGCTCGACGGACAGGCCGCTTGGACGAGCTACATGGCGACGAACTACTTCGCGAGCGGCGAGTCGCCCGGGCGGATGGGAAGCAAACACCCGAACATCGCTCCGTATCAGGCGTTCGAGACGGCCGACGGCTACGTCGTCGTCGCCTGCTCGTCGGACGCGTTCTGGCCGCGGCTCTGCGAGGCGCTCGACCGGCCGGACCTCCTCGCCGACGAGCGGTTCGCGACCAACGAGGGGCGCGTCCGCAACCGCGAGCCGCTCGACCGCGAACTCGACGCGTCGTTCGCCGAACTCACGACGGCCGAAGCGCTCGACGCGTTGGACGCACACGACGTGCCCGCGAGCCACGTCCGCGACATGGCCGAGCTGTTCGACGACCCGCAGATCGAGGCCCGTGAGATGGTCGCGACCGTCGAGCATCCGACGGCCGGCCCGATGCGGTTCCCGGCGTCGCCGATGCATTTCTCGCGGACGCCGACGACGGTTCGGCGTCACCCGCCGGCGCTCGGCGAGCACACGGAGGCGGTGTTGCGGGAGTACGGCTACGGGGGCGCCGAACTCGCCGAATTAAAAAAGCGTGATGTGATTCCCGAGTAGCGCGGCCGGGGGAGACCCGGCTCGGGCGCCCGCTCAGTCGTCGCTGCTCTCCGTGGCGGTGATCGGATCGTTCTCGTCTTCGGTAAACCCGGCCGACTCCTCTTGGCGGGCCCGGGCCTCGGGGTCGAACTGCGACTCGATGTCCTGATACCGCGGGACGAACGACAGCTCGTGGTGGCTCTCGGTCTCGTGACCGATGTAGCGGTCCTCTAAGTCGAACTGCGCCTGCTCGTCGTTCTCGGCGATGTTCTGCAGATCCTCGTACACCGCGTGGGCACCGGAGTGGAGCCCGTACAGCGTGATGAAGATGTACTGGTAGCCGAGGTCGCCGAGCTCGGAGAAGGTGAGCGGGTCCTCCTCCTCGCTCCACGCGAACGACGAGGAGTAGTTGAAGGCCAGATCCAGGTCGGGATGCGTCTCGTGGATCGTCTCGGCGTACTCGATCGCGTCCTCGCGGGACGGGTCCGGCATCTCCGGCCAGACGAGGTCGACGCCGGCGTCGGCGTAGATCCGACCGCGTTCGAGGTGTTCCTCCCAATCACCGTTCGCGGAGCCGTACGCGTCGGTCCGGGCGATGATGACGGTGTCCTCGCTCTGCTTCGCGTCGACTGCGGCCTCGAACCGCGAGCGGGCCTGTTCGCGCGAGACGATCTGCTTGCCCGCGATGTGGCCGCAGCGCTTCGGCGACGTCTGGTCTTCGATGTGGACCGCGGCGACGCCGGCCTTCTCGTACTCGCGGACCGCCCGGCGGACGTTGTGGACCCCGCCGTAGCCGGTGTCGCAGTCGGCGATGATCGGGAGGTTGGTCGCCTCGGTCATCCGCTTTGCGTTCTCGACCATCTCGGTCATCGTCACCATCTCTAGGTCGGGGAAGCCGAACTGGCCGAGGACGGTCGAGTAGCCGCTCATGTACGCGGCGTCGAGCCCGGCCATCTCCGCGAGGCGGGCGTCGAGCGCGTGGTA
>CAZNOA010000439.1:0-1660 GCA_964574565.1 uncultured Halobellus sp.
CGTCGACGACGGAACCGTTTCGTCCCCGTCGACGACGGAACCGTTTTGTCGCCGTCGGTCGTCGATGCGACAATGGTCGACGAGCCGTCGCCGAGACGAACGCGGGTTCGAGACGCGTCTCTCACCGGGGTCGTCGCGCCCTCCGATCTCACGCTCGAGGCGCTCGCAACCGAACGGGGGCGACGCGGCGAGAGAGGTGACGATCGGTGACGTTCGAACTCCGCGAGCACACGGCCGACGTGGCGATCGAAGCGACCGCACCGACGCTATCGGCGCTGTTCGAGGCGGTCGCCGACGGGCTCGCGGCCGCGAGCTGCGAGTCGGTTCCGGAGACCGGGGACCGCTTCGCGGTCACCGTGAGCGCAGAGAGCCGTGAGGCGCTGCTGTTCGACTTCGTCGATCAGCTGATATACGAGCGCGACGTGCGGCTGGTCCTCCCGGTGGATCACCGGTGTGGCGTGTCGTGTGCGACCGACGAAAGCGACAGCGACGACGAGCGCAATGTCGACGAAAGCGACGAGGCCACCGCCGGCGAGTCGGTGTGGACCGTGGAGGCGACCGCGCGGGGCGTCCCGCTCTCCGACGTCGCCGCCCGGGAGATCAAAGCCGTCACCTACTCCGAGATGACGGTCGAACGCCGCGGCGACGAGTGGTACGCGTACGTCGTCCTCGACGTCTGAGCCGGCCTCGCCGGAATAGACGGTCGTTTCACAGTAACAACCATTATGGTTGTCCAAGGCCTTGTTAGCATATGACACAAGAGCCGGAGATGAACGAAACCGACCGAAACTGGCGCGCCGGTGCCGTCGGCGGGTTCGTCGCCGGCGCGGCGATGGGTGTCGTCTTACACGGGCTGTTGGGACTCATGCCGACGATCGGCGCGCTGATCGGTATCGAGCGAGTCGCCGCCGGCTGGGCGGTTCACCTGTTCAACAGCACGCTCTTCGGACTCCTGTTCGTCGCGATCTTCGATCGGCCGTTCTTTGACGATTTGGGGTCGGACGTCGGCGGCTGCCTCTCGCTCGGCGTCGTCCACTCGGCGCTGTTGGGAACGCTGACCGGTGGCCTGCTGTTACCGACAGCGATCGCGCTCGAGGGCGCGACCTCCCTACCGATCCCGACGCTTCCCGTTCCCGGGCTCACGGCGGGTTTCGAGTTCGGGGTGGTCATCGCGGTCGCACACCTGATCTACGGCGTCGTGTTGGGCCGAGTCTTCGCGGCGTTCACGCTCGACGACGGTGCGATCGGATGGCTTCCGCTCGACCCGGTCGATCGGTAGGGAACGCGCTGGCCGGCGTCGTGGCTCGGCGATCGAAACGGAACCGCCGACGGCCGCCTGACGCAACGCCCTTGCACCCGCGCGCCGAACGCCCGCATATGACCACACGCGAGTTCGACGGGATCCGATTGGAGAAGGTACGGGAACACGTCTGGGAGATCCCCCGCGAGGGCGACATGAACGTTCCCGCGCGGGTGCTCGCCAGCGAGACGTTGCTAGAGGAGATCGGCGAGGACGATTCGCTCCACCAGCTCAGAAACGCGACGCACCTCCCCGGGATCGTCGAGCCCGCCCTCTGTATGCCCGACGGCCACCAGGGGTACGGGTTCCCGGTCGGCGGCGTCGGCGCGATCGACGCCCGAACCGGCTGTATTTCGCCCG
>CAZNOA010000440.1:0-1640 GCA_964574565.1 uncultured Halobellus sp.
CTCGGTACTCCGGGAGCGCGGGCAGCACGTCGACCGTCTCGAACTCCTCGACGTGCTGGCCGATGAGTTCGATCGCGCGCTGAGAGTAACCGCACTGCGGCATCAAGCGGTTCCCCTTCATGAACAGGACCACGTCGTTGTCCGCGAGCGCGTCCGCGACGCGCGCTTCGATCTCGTCGGGGTCGGCGTCGGATTCGGGCTGGAACGTCATGCCGGCAGATACGCGCCGGGGAGGCAAATGGGTTCCGCACGCGACCGTCGGTGCGGTTGTTTGGCCGAATCACCGCCCGACGAAACGGTTCGCCCTACTCGTCGCGGTCGACGCGGACGACGTCGACGAGCGAGTACACCGGCACGCCGTCGATCTCGTCGTACCCCATCTTGTCGACGAGCACGACGCAGCCGACGGGTTCGCCGCCCTGTTCGCGGATCGCGTTGATCGACTCGCGCATCGTCGTCCCCGACGTGATGATGTCGTCGACGACGTAGCAGTCGCGGTCGCGAATGGCCGCGAAGTTCCGCGAGAAACCGCCGCCGTGCTCGTCGATATCGCCCTCCTCCCACTGGTGCTTCGCGGGAGCGTACGTGCCGAGATCGGTGTCGAGCTGGTTGGCGACCGCGGTCGCGAGCGGCGCACCGGCCTTCTCGATACCGACGGTGAGGTCGACTTCCTCGCCCTCCTTGGCCAGGAGGTCCGCCATCGCGCTCGCGGCGTAGCGGAGCCGGGTCGAGTCGCGGCCGACCGCCGACCAGTCGACGTGGATGTCTGCGGTCGTCGTCGACGCGGTCGCCTCCGCCGGCACGTCGTTACCGCCGCCCCGCTCGACGAGCCAGCTCGCCGTCTCTCGGGAGACGTTCAGCTCGTCCGCGATTTCGCCCTTCGAGAGCCCCCGCTCCGCGAGCTCCGCCGCGCTGTCTATCAGGTCGTCAACGTTCTTCATATGCGCTGAATTCGACCGCCGTTTTAATAGTCGTGTCGTCATCCGCGAAGGCATCCTCGAACTCGTCGAGCCCGTGGATACCCGTGACGAGATCCCCGAGGAACGCCGCGGAGAGGCCGGACAGCGAGTCGACGGCGGCCTCGAAGTGCTCGTAGCCGGAGTTGACGCTGCCGACGAGCGCCTTGTTCTGGAGGACGAACTCGCGGTGGAGCCGACCGCCGTCGATCTCGAACTCCCAGTCGCCCGGCACGCCGAGCAACGCGCCGACGCCGTTGGCCGCGAGCGCGTCGATCGTCTCGAACGCGTGCGGGGCGTACCCCGTCGCTTCGAAGACGAGGTCCATCGCCTCGTGGGCGTCCGGAACCGCAGAGACCGCCGTCTCGTTCGAGTTGACGTAGGTCGCGTCCAGCGACTCGATGATGTCGATCGTCGGGTCCGGCCGCTCCCGCCGGCCGAGACAGTAACACCGATCGAACTCCCCGTCCAGCATAGCGACCGTCAGCAAGCCGAGCGAGCCGTTTCCGAGCACCAGCACCGACTCGGGCTCCCAGTGGAACGCCGACCGGCTTGCGTAGGCGTGTTCGACCGCCTTCTCCGCGATCGACATCGGCTCGACGAGGAAGCCCCACTCGGCGAGCGCCGGCGGGATCTCGACGAGGAACTCCGCGGGGCTGGTGAAGTACTCGGCCATGAAACCGT
>CAZNOA010000441.1:0-1638 GCA_964574565.1 uncultured Halobellus sp.
ACTTTCGCAAACACCTTATACGTCGCTCGTGGAGTTTCAGGCGATTAGTAGCATGGCGAGACCAGAGGTGCTCGACCGGATCAAGGAGGCTGAACGGGAGGCGGACGAGATCATCGCGGAGGCTGAATCGGACGCCGACGAGCGCCTCGCCGAGGCTCGACAACGCGCGGACGAGATCCGCGCGGAGGCCGAGGAAGAGGCGGCTTCCGAGGCCGACGAACGGATCGAAGTGGCCCGCAAGGAGATCGAGGAACGCCGCGAGGAGATCCTCGAATCGGGTCGTGCCGACCGCGACGAGCTCGAACGCGAGGCCCGCGACCGCGTGGACTCGGCCGTCGACTACGCAGTCGAACGGTTCGAAGAAGCGGTGAAACAACAGGCGGAGGAGGCGGTGGATGCTCAGGCCTGAGCGGATGAGCAAGGTGTCGGTGACGGGCTCGAAGCGCGTCATCGACGACGTCATCGAGGCGGCGTACGAACACCACTCGCTGCACGTCACCGACTACGACGAGCGCTACGAGGGGTTCGAACCCGGGGAGTCGCTCGAGGGTGCGGAGACGGTCAACGAGCGGCTCGTCACCGTCCGCTCGCTCGAGAGCATCCTCGACGTCGAGGGCGACGAGATCGACGCGGCCGGCTCGCTCGACGACGAGGCGCTGACCGCCGAGCTCGAGGACGTGCGCGAGCGCGTCAACGAACTCAACGACCGGCGCGACGACCTCCAGGCGTCGATCCGCGACCGTCAAGAGGAGATCGACCGGATGGAGCCGTTCGCCGACCTCGGTATCGAACTCGACCTGCTTCGCGGCTACGACTCGATCGAGGTCGTCGTCGGCGAGGCGAAGGCCGAGGCCGTCGAGGCGGCGCTCGCTGACGCCGACGGCATCGAGGCGTTCGAGGTGTTCGCCGGCGGCGACACCGTGGCGATCTTCGCCGCGCCCGCCGACGGGGCCGACGAGGGCGTCCTCCAAGACTCGCTCGTCGGCGTCGACATCGCGCTGCTGGAGGTTCCGGACGCCGACGCGAGCCCGAGCGAGTACGTCTCGCAGCTCGACCGGGAGCAAGCCGACCTCCGTGACGACCTCGAGGCGATCGAGGCCGAACTCGCGGCGGTCAAAGAGGAAGCGGCCGGCTTCCTGTTGCGCGCCGAAGAGCAGCTCACCATCGAGGCCCAGAAGAAGGAGGCGCCCCTCTCGTTTGCGACCACCGAGAACGCCTTCATCGCCGAGGGGTGGGTCCCGACCGAGACGTATCCCGACTTCGAGGCGGCGATCGCCGACGCGGTCGGCGACCACGCCGAGGTCGAGGAGATCGAACGCGCCTCGTTCACGCCCGACGGCGACCACCACACCGAGGCGGTCTCCGGCGGCGACGCGGGCGGGGCCCACGACGCTGAGCCGGACGCCGACGCGACCGCCGACAAGAAGAACGAGCAGACCGCGGTCGCCACGGACGGCGGTCACGCGACGCACGGGAACGACGAGCCGCCGGTCGTCCAGGATAACGGCACCGCCGCCGGTCCGTTCGAACTGCTCGTCCAGGGCTTCGGTCGGCCGAAGTACTCCGAGTTCGACCCGACGCTGCTCGTCTTCCTCACGTTCCCGCTGATGTTCGGGTTCATGATCGGGGATATCGGCT
>CAZNOA010000442.1:0-1631 GCA_964574565.1 uncultured Halobellus sp.
GAGGTGACGGAGAAGTACGGCGGCTACGCGAACGCGACGTTCACCGTCGCGGCGCGCCCCGAGGAGATCCCCGTCTCGAACTCGCGGGCCGGCGACGTCCGCGTCGAGGTCGAGCGCGAGCGCCGCGACGGGATCGAGTACGAGCCGCTGGTGAAGCGACGCGACCGCGTGATCGTCGGGATCGACCCGGGGACGACGACGGCCGCCGCCGTGGTCGGGCTCGACGGCACCGTCCACGCGCTGTTCTCCTCGCGGACTGCCGACACGGCCGAGGTGACCGAGTGGATAATCGAGCAGGGGCGACCGATCATCGTCGCCGCCGACGTGGAGCCGATGCCCGAGACCGTCGAGAAGTTCCGGCGCTCGTTCGACGCCGCCGGATGGCGGCCGACCACGGACCTCCCCGTCGACGAGAAGCTCCATCGCACCCGCGAGGTCGGCTACGCGAACGACCACGAGCGCGACGCGCTGGCGGCCGCCCTGTACGCCTACGACGACCACGAGGACCAGTTCGACCGGATCGCGGCGAAGACCCCGCCGCGGCTCGACCGCGAGGCGGTGATCGCGGGCGTCGTCGCTGGCGACTCGTCCGTCGAGGCCGTCATCGAGGACCTCAGCGAGGACGACGGCGGTGGTGGCGGCGACGGTGACGCTGACGACGACGACGCCGACCCCACCGAGCCCGAGCGCACCGAGGAGGAGGAGACGATCCGCCGGCTCCGCGACCGCGTGGACCGGCTGGAGTCGCACGCGGAGTCGCTCGAGGCCGACCTCGCCGAGCGCGACGAGCGGATCGCGGAACTCGAGAGCGAACTGGAGGAGGCGAAACGCGAGGAGCGCATCGAGGCGCGTGAGCGCCGGGCGGTCTCTCGGCTCGAACGCGAGACCGACCGGTTGGAGCGCGAGCGCGACGAGGCACAGGAGCGTGTCGCCGCGCTGGAGTCGAAAGTGGAGACGCTCAAAGAGCTGTGGCGGCTCGACCACTCGAACTTCGACCACGTCGCCGCCGACCAGGGGCTCGCGAGCGTGAAGGTCGTCGAGCAGTTCACCCTCGACGCGCTCGACGCCGCCGACGAGGCGTACGGGCTCGTCGCCGGCGACGTCGTCTACCTTCGCGACGCCTCAGGGGCGGGGCGGCGAACCGCGGAGCGGCTCGCGGAGACGGAGCCGCGGGTGGTGATCCGCGACGGGAACCTCTCCGAGGTGGCCGATCAGGTCCTCTTCGACCACGACGTGCCGGTCGTCCCGGTCGACGCGGTCCCCGTCCGCGAGGTCGACGAGCTGGCCGTGGCCGACGAGGCCGCGGTAGCGGACGCGATCGACGACTGGAAGCGGCGCGCGGAGCGCCGACGGAAGGCGGAGAAGGCCGAACACCTCGACCGGATCATCTCGGAACACCGGGCGGGACGGACGCTACCCGAGACCGAAGAGTAGCGAGGGCGCGTTCGTCCCCGCAGCGGCTCCCGCGAGAGCCGTCTACACGCCGCGGGACCCGTCCGCACGCGCGAGAGCCGTCTACACGCCGCGGGACCCGTCCGCACGCTTCCAGAAGTCATATGTCCGACAACCGCACAGACGGGAGTATGGATGCCTACGAGCGGATCACCCGGAACGCGGCCGAGGTGGTCACC
>CAZNOA010000443.1:0-1630 GCA_964574565.1 uncultured Halobellus sp.
GGCGCCGTCGTCGTGGCGCTCGTGCTCTGGTTCCTCCCGCCGGGGGCGCTCCGCGAGCGGGCCTCGGGCTCCCCCCGATCTCGCGGTTCGGACGCCACGGACGACCGATTCACGCCGCCCGATCCCTCGATCGGCCTCCCCTTCGACACGGACGTCTTCGGGAGCCGAAAGCTCAGCCTGTTCGTCACCGCAGTCCTCGTGTTGGCGGCCGTCGCCGTGGTCCTCAGCGTCCCTGCGGGCGCGCTCGAACAGCGGACCCTCGCGCAGGCGACGATGGCCGACTCGACCGAGGTCGAGGAGTTCCCGCAGGCGAACCCCGATAACCCGCGCGTCGTCCCGCGTCGGGTCGCCGACGTCACGACCCGGGGCTCCGTCTCGTACCGCCAACACCGGCTCGGGACCAGCGACATCGCTCGCACCGAGGACGGGTCGCTCGCGTGGTCGTACGCGATTCAACCCGACGGCTTCCGTAACCGGGTGATAGAGAACCAACGGGGCGTGTTGATGACGGACATGACTCGCATGGACGACCGACAGATCGACGTGTACGAGGAGGAGTTCACGTACGGCGAGGGGATGTTCCTCCAGCGATCGGCCGACTGGAACCTCAAAACGACCGACTACCTCGCGAAGTACGACGACGCCGCCGTCGAGTTCAGCCACGAGGGACGGCCGTACATGTACTACCCCAAGACGACCCACGAGTGGCACCTGACCCCGCTCCCGCACACGACGCCGACGTGGGGCGGCGGCGCGCTCGTCTCGCCCGACGGGACGATCGACCACCTCTCGCCCGACGAGGCGCGTGCAAACGAGATCCTCGACGGCCAGCGGCTCTACCCGCTCACGCTCACCCGGGCAGAGATGGGGTCGCTCGGCTACCGCAACGGGATCATCAATCAGCTGCCGACCGTCGGCGCACACGAGGGGCAAGTGGAGACGGCCCGGCTTCCAGCCGGCGCCGACAACGAGCAGCCGTTCGTCATCGATCTGGAGGGGGAGCGCATGTCCTACGTGACCGCCCTCGAACCGTACGGGCGTGACACGCGCGGCCTCGACGAGGTGTGGTTCGCCGACGCGACCACCGGCGAGTACACCTTCTTCGGCACGGGTGACGACACGCTCACCGGGCCGGAGCGCGCAATGGGAATCGCCCGCTCCGCCGACTCGCGGACGAACTGGGGGCAGAACTTCGTCGTCACCGAGCCGGTCCCGGTCACGATAGACGGGAGCCTCTGGTGGCACGTGAAGGTCTCGCCGACCGACTTCACCGACGTCACCCGGAGCGTCTTCGTCAACGCCGACACCGGCCGAACCGTCGAGATCCGCGACGACGCCGCGGTCAGGTCGTTCATCCGCGGAACGGTGACGGAAGACGACCTGGACCCAATCGAGGACGACGCCGACGGCGTCGAGGCGATCTACTACGTTATCATCACCGACGAGGACGGCACGGTCATCGAGCGGATCCCCGTCGAACCCGGACAGGAGACCACCATCGTCGAGCCGGACGACGAGCGGGCGCAGGGGAACGAGACGTCTGGAGGCGGGGACGCACCGAGAGTGGCTGAGCCGCTCCGTGTCGGAGACGCCTCTCGACCGCTCGCGTAGCGACGGATCGGCCGACAGT
>CAZNOA010000444.1:0-1623 GCA_964574565.1 uncultured Halobellus sp.
CATCACCCGGCGAGACGGTACCGAAACGGGGACGAGAACTGAGCTGCCGGCCTTGTTCTGTTGTTTGCGAACCAGTTTCTTTAAAAAAATTTGTTACAGAGTTCATAATAAAATACGCACTGCGTTCAGCCTCTACGTATGGCCGATCACTCGAGTTCGACCGACGTCAACCGTCGCTGTCAACGATGTGGGACGGCAGTGAGCCGCAGCTTCGTCCGCGTGTTCGGAGCCGGAAACGCGGTGCACGGCTGTCTCGACTGTCTGCCGCGTCAGCGGTTGTCCGACGGTGATGCGGCGATCCAAGCCGATGAGGAGGAACAATTGCCTTGGGGGTGAGTTCACAGCGGTACGAGGAGAACATCTATGGCTCTCCTCGTGGGTTACCGGCCGCCTGTAACGTGGCATCGATCAGCCGCGCGGATCCCAGGCCGTTTCGCGGAGTGGCTCGACGGCTCCGGGGCTGACGAACGCGTCCACGTCGCTCCGTTGGGTGACGAACTCGGAGATGAACTCGGAGTTCGGTTCTGCTCCATCGACGATCCGAAGGTGCTTCTGCGTTGACGGGCGAGTCCGGCCGAGACAGTCCGGGATCATCTGTGTTGGGCCCGTTGGCATTTGTAACTGCAGTGTATCCGTGTGACAGAACGGAACGTGAAGGCGATCTTGTCGGTTATCAACCACTTTAAGACGTTATTTCGATGACTGGTTTGGCCGCCCTCCGATCGGATTCCGCCGAGAGGATTCCTCCGAGTTTGAACGAAGAAAGCGGCTTCGGTGTAATAAGCGGAATATAACTGACGCGTAAGACCCCTTTCCTCTCGATCCAAACTACTGACAGAAAAGAAACCGATTCCGATTGGTTCGATACACTTTTATTCGTAGCAAATCCCCATCTACCAACACGGTTTCAATCATGGCTACAGGTCTTCATCACGAACACGCCGCGGACGCCGGCGACCGGGCCGAGGTAACGCGGACAGAAATCGGACCCGACACGTCCGTGACAGTCAGCATCGTCCGCGCGGTCGCGGAAGCCGAGGGCGTCTCCCCGGCCGAACTTCCCATGTTGAGCGACGTCGTCGATCCGGAGGGGTTGGACGCGCTGTTCTCCAACCTCGGTCCGATCGGCGAGTCATCCGTCCGGTTCTCGTTCGACTACTGCGGCTACACCGTCGTTCTGTCTGCCGATTCTCTCACCCTCCTGTCGGACTGACCCGTCCAGAGCGTTCACCGAAGCCCGTAGCGGCGCCTTCACGTCAGACGAACGGGTCGAGTCCACGCTTCGATCTTGACGTCGTTCGTTTACTGCCCCGTATTCGTCCGCCGTCCGGTGAGCTGACGGCCACCAATTATAACACCACCCTAACGGTTCATCGGCGACTCTGGCATCTCTCGCCGACGAATTGACCGTCCATCGGGTTTCAGAAAGGTTCTCTATTACAATGACTCGTAAGCGCCTGGTAACGGAGTATGGATCGACGATGCTCCACCACGCACGGTGATCGAAGACGCGCCTCCCGGCCCAGCAGTCGCGGTCGGCCTCACGAATCACAGGGGGCGTTGGTGTAGCGATGACCTCGCTCGATCAGGCAGTGGTCCTCGCTGCCGGCGAAGGAAGTCGAG
>CAZNOA010000445.1:0-1622 GCA_964574565.1 uncultured Halobellus sp.
ACGTTCCCGACGACTTCGACGTCGAACATCCCGCCGGAGCCGATCGCCTCGGCGACCGAGAGCCGCGGCGCGTCCTCGGCGACGGCGATCGGGTCCGGAAGCGGCGTCACCGTCGAGAACTCGGTGAGGTTCAGCGACGGGACGCCCCGGAACTCTCGGACGTACACGTCCTCGATCCGGAGGTCCGCCCCCGGCTTCAGCTCCGGTCGCGGCTGCCAGTCTGTGAAGGGGAGCTTCGCGGTCGCGTCGCCCACGACGCCCTCTAAGATCTCCGTCTCGCCGTCGCGGCCCGAGATCGTCTTCTCGTCGACCTCCAGCACGCGGACCTCGACGTTGCGTCCGCGATCGCCCGCGGCGATGTCGACGAGGTTCCGGTCGCCGCCGACCGCGTGGTCTACCTCGACGGGCTCGTCGGCGATCGCGACGGTCGTCGAGTCGTTGAGGTTGAGCTCAGGCTCGCCCTCCCACTCGCGGACGCCGGCGTTGCCGATCGTCAGCGAGTCGCCCGGCTCGAAGCCGAAGTCCTGCCACGCGGTGTACGAGATCGTCCCCGTCTCGTCGGCGACCTCGCCCTCGCGGATCGTGAGGTCGTCGCCTTGATACCGGATCGTCCGGGTCCCCTGCGTGAGCACGCGAACGGTGACCGTCACGCCGTCGTTGTCGGTGGTGATCTCGCCGACGTCGACCGCGTCGGGGGTCGGCGCGGACCCGCCGCTTCCCCCGCCGTGCTTCCGACGGACGCTCTGTTTCGCCTCGTCTATCGGAACGCTGTACTCCAACAGGTTCTCCAGGTCGGCTTTGACCTCCTCTTTGTCGACGCCGAGATCGGAGGCGAGATCCTCGGCATGGCTGTCTACGTTCATCGGTCTCGAGTTCGACGCGACCGCACAAAAGGATTCACCACCGCCGGGCGAGCGGCCGGACCCGGAGCTCCGTCCGCACCGATCGCCGACGGCCGGTAGTGCTAAACCGCCGCCGTCCGCAACGCGTGGTATGGACGAGATCAACGTCGACGCGCGCGTCACGGAAGAGCGGACCGTCATCGACGTCACGGGAACCCGAGACGTCGCCGTCGTTGTGCGGTCCGAGAGCGGCGAGCGGATCTACCTCCCGCCGTCGGACTTCGACGAGCCGGTCTCCGGGACCCCCTACACCTCGCCGTATCAGGGAACCGCCGGCGGCGACGGCGAAGAGAGCCCGTACCGAGGCGGCTCCGGGAGCACGCGGGGTATCATCGAGACCGCCGACGGGTTTCGGATCACGCATCCCGAACCCACGACCGAGTTCGACGTGTACCGCGGGGAAGCGGAGTAGGAAACCCGAAATCGCGTCGAGAGTGAGGAAGGCTCCGTTCAGGCGACGTCTTCGTACACCGCGAGCGTGTCCGCCGCGACCTCGGACCACTCGCGACGCTCGTACTCCGGCGGGGCCTCGCGATTGAGCGCGGCGTACAGTCCGTCGACGATCGACTCCGAGTCGGTCTCGACTTCGACGAGACAGCCGTCGGGGAGCACCTCTCTCACGCCCGCCGGCGTGGCGACGACCTGCGTGCCGGCCTCTAACGCCTCCGTGATCGTGATGCCGAACGGCTCCGAGAAGGACGGCGAGACGAACGCGTCGGC
>CAZNOA010000446.1:0-1618 GCA_964574565.1 uncultured Halobellus sp.
CGTCGACGACCGCGGCGACGCCGTCGCGGATCCGGTCGTCGAGGTCGGCGACGCGGGTGACGCTGTCGCGCCCGGAGACGTTCGCGCTCGTCGCGGTGAGCGGGCCGGTCTCGCGGAGCAGCGCGCGGGCGACGTCGTGGTCGGGCACTCGGATCCCGACGCGGTCGCTGCCGCCGGTGAGCGCGTCCGAAACGGCGTCGTCGCGCTCGACGATGACCGTCACCGGGCCGGGGAGGAACGCGCGGGCGAACGCGAGCGCGAACTCGGTCGGCCGGGTGTAGCGGAGCGCGGCGTCGACGCTCGCGACGCCGAGCGAGAGGGGGTTCGAGCGGTCGCGGCCCTTCAACTCGAACACGCGTTCGACGGCGTCGGGTTCGAGCGCGTCGGCGCCGAGCCCGTACACCGTCTCCGTCGGGTAGACGACGAGGTCGCCGGCGGCGACGGCCGCCGCGGCGCGCCGGACATCGTCGCGCTCCGCGGGTGCGGTCGGCGACCCGATCCGGTCGTCGGTGTCGTTCGTCACGGTGGATCCTTCGGCGTCCGCCTGAAAAAGGGTGACGTGTGGGGACGGGCCGCGACCGACCGCCGACTTTCCGTCCAATCGCTTGCGGCGTTCGCCGTCGAGTCAGTTGCGGAGTCAGTCGACGAGTCAGTTGCGGAGTCAGTCGACGAGTCAGTTGCGGAGTCAGTCGACGAGTCAGTTGCGGAGTCAGTCGACGAGCCGGTCGATCGCGTCGTCGATCGCCTCGGCGTCGGGGAACTCGGGGTGTTCGCTCGCGACCCACGCGTACTCGACGGTCCTGTCGGCGTCGAGGAGGAAGACGGCGGGGCGCGCCTCCGTGATCCCGGTCATCCCGTCGATGTCGTGCGCGAGGCCGTACTCCTCGATGACGCCGGCGCCGGGGTCGGCGAAGATCCGGGCGCCGTCGCCGCGCTCGGCGAGGAGCCGCTTGTGCGCGTACGGCGAGGAGATCGAGAGGCCGAGCACGTCGACGTGGTCGGCCCAGCCGTGTTCGTCGACGGTGTTGTAGAGGTACGTCGCCTGAAAGGCGCCGTCCATCGGGTGAAACAACAGGAGCGTCGGCCCCTCGACCGCGTCGGCGAGCGCGCGGTCCTCCCAGTACTCCGCGTTGACGAGGGGGCGGGTGAAGTCGGGAGCGGTGTCGCCCTCGTCGACGTGGTCCGTCTCGGGCAGGGCGACGACGTCGAAGTCGGGCATCTCAGGCACCTCCCTCCTCGCCTGCCGCGGGGGTCCCGTCGCCGCCGTACGTCCCGTCTAGGTACGCGACGATGTTCGCGCTCTCGGACATCGTCACGCCGGTCTCCCGGTCGACGAGCGCGGGAACGCTTCGCGCGCCGGAGACGCGCTTGACGACGTTCCGCTCGGAGTGCATCGGCTCGACGTACCGCGAGCGGTAGTCGAGGTCGTACTCGTCGAGGGTGCGGACGACGCGCTCGCAGTACGGGCACGCCTGCAGTCGGTACAGCGTGATCTGTGGCTCGGTCATACTCCACGGTTGTGGCGCCCGCCCCCTAATCGTGTCGACGGGCGACCCTCGCGTGTCGGGGGCCGACTCCCGCGTCCGAGCGTGGGCGGTCGGCTCCCGCGTCCGAGCGT
>CAZNOA010000447.1:0-1610 GCA_964574565.1 uncultured Halobellus sp.
GTGGCGCCCGAAGCCCCGGATGACGTGACCCTGATCGCCGAAAGCGGGATCGCGACGCCCGCAGACGTACGCCGGATGCGCGCGGCCGGCGCCGACGCCCTGCTCGTCGGCAGCGCGATCATGGACGGCGACGTCGAGGCGAACACGCGCGAGCTGACGCGAGCGGAGACCACCGCGGACCACGACGCGACCACGGACCATCCAACATGAGCGAAAGCGACACACCGACGACGGACCGAGCCGAACCGACGCGACGACCCGGCCGCGAACGCGGCCGCGACGACGGGAAGTTCGGCCGCTACGGCGGCCAGTACGTCCCCGAGGCGCTGATGCCGGCGATCGAAGAGCTGACCGACGCGTACGAGCGATACGTCCTCGAAAACGAGGACGGCTTCATGGACGAGTTCCGCGAGCGACTCGCCGACTTCGGCGGTCGGCCGATTCCCCTCCAGCGGGCCGACCGGCTTTCGGAGCGATACAATCGCGAGGTGTATCTCAAGCGCGAAGACCTGCTCCATGGCGGCGCCCACAAGCTGAACAACGCACTGGGACAGGCTCTGCTGGCGAAGTACATGGGGAAAGAGCGGATCATCGCAGAGACGGGCGCGGGCCAGCACGGTACCGCGACCGCGATGGCGGCCGCCCACCTCGATATGCCCTGTGAGATCTATATGGGCGAACGCGACATCAACCGGCAGCGTCCGAACGTCTTCCGGATGAAGCTCAACAACGCCGAGGTCAACCCCGTCACCGCGGGGCGAGGCACGCTCAAGGAAGCCATCTCGGAGACGATGCGCGACTGGGCGACCACCGTCGAAAACACGCATTACATCATCGGGTCGATCGTCGGCCCGCATCCGTTTCCGGTGATGGTGCGGGACTTCCACGCGGTCATCTCCGAGGAGGCGCGAGCGCAGTCGATCGAGAAGACCGGTGACCTCCCGACCGATGTCGTGGCCTGCGCTGGCGGCGGGTCGAACACGATGGGCATGTTCACTGAGTTCGTCGACGACGACGAGGTGGCGCTACACGCGGTGGAGGCTGGCGGGTCGACGCTGGAAGTCGACGAGGGAGCCGGCGTCGCGCCGAACTCGGCGTCGCTGTACACCGGCGACGAAGGGGTGCTTCACGGCGCTCGCACCAAGCTCTTACAGGACTCTGACGGACAGATCATGGAGAGCCACTCGATATCTTCGGGACTCGACTACGCCGGCGTCGGTCCCGAACTCGCCTACCTCGTCGACGAGGGACGCGTGAACCCGGTCGCCGTCGACGACGACGCCGCCTTAGAGGGGTTCCACCGGCTCTCACAGACAGAGGGGATCATTCCCGCCTTGGAGACCGCTCACGCGTTCGGCTTCTTGGAGGAGCACCACGCGGAGCTGGGTGAGCGGATCGTCGTCAACGTCTCCGGACGCGGAGATAAGGACCTCGACGCCGCCATCGAGGAGACGGACAAGCGCGACGTCCCGAACGCGCCCGACATGTCGATGTTCACCGGGGGGATCTGAGATGGCGGACGACGCGACGAGCGACGGCCGGGGCAACTCCGCGGCCATCGCCGCGGCGTTCGCGGACGGTCCCGCGTACATCCCGTACCTCGCGGTCGG
>CAZNOA010000448.1:0-1608 GCA_964574565.1 uncultured Halobellus sp.
GGGAGCGCCCGTCGCTGCTCCGTGCACTCGCGGCGGTGTCCGGATCGATCGCCCGGGAGCCGCGGTTCGATCTGCTCTCCGCCGACGACCCGATGCCGTTCGTCGACGACCTCGCGGGAATGGCGGCTCTGGCGGGGACGCGCGCGTTCGGCGCCATCAGGTGATCCCGACCGGAGCGAACGGCGTCTGCCGGCGATTTCGACCCCTCGCTGTCGACTCTTCGATCTCCGCTTCTCACTCCGTCGAATACACGCCCAGCGCCCAGTGTCGACCGGTAAACACGGAGCTGTGTGCGATGTTGCCGTCGGCGACGCAGAACCACTCGCCGTCGACGTACCACGGATCGACGTGGTGCATCCGACCGGCGTTCCAGCCGATATGTCCGCCCGTTCCCTCGAGGATCGGGGATTCCGGACGCTCCCGGTCGCGATACGTCTCGGGGTTCAGGTCGGTGATCTCGAACGCCCGGACCTTGTCGCCGTACTGTCGCTCGCAGTCCTGATAGAACGCGATGATCCGATCCCGGCGGACAATCGGTCGCCCTCCGGGACGAAACGCCGCCGGGCGGTCCCTCACAACGGGATTCTGTTCGTGCGGTTGCCAGTCGTCCGCACGGAGCGAGTCGCTGTGATAGATCCGGAAGCCGGCGATATCCGAATCACCGACGATGAGCCACCAGCGGTCCCGCCATCGGAACGCGACCGTGTCGTCCGTTCGGTGCCCCTCCGAGACGGGCGTCGCGCAGGGCCTCCACTCGGTCGGGAACTCCGCCGCTTCGTACACTCGGACGGTTCGGCCGGCCGAACCGCCCTCTTCCGGGATCATGTATCGGGTGTCTTCCCACTCGAACACGTAGGGGAACGAGAGGTGTTCTCCGGTGTTCAGCACGGCTTCGTCGTACTCCCAGTTGATCCCGTTCGGACTGGTCGCGTGACCGATCACGGCGTCGGGATCCCGGGCGTAGTTACACACCTCGAAAAACAGGTGCCAGCGGTCGGATCCCGGGAACGCGAACGGGTCGGCGACGAAGTCGACGTCACCGAAGTCAGTCACGTCGCCAGCGGTTACGACGGGGTTGCCGGCGGCGGCGATCGGAACCGGGTCCAGCGGTAACTCGTCGTCGGGGCCTGCGCCCTGACAGCTCGAACCCGTGGACGCGTTCGGATCGACGCGCGACCGGGCGACTGCCGACTCGCTGGCCTCGCCGCGAAGCAGCGCCGGCACTCTGTGATTGAGGACCTCGCCGACCGCTCTGGCGAGGAGCGGTACCAGCGGGATCCGGCGCAGTTTCGACACGTGATTCATTGTCGGCGTTTGCGCGCGTACTCGAGGAGTTCCGCGGCCGACGGCGGGTGATACACCGGCCCGAGGTCGTCGATCTTCATCGGCTCCTCGTCGGCCTGGACCGCTCGGATCGCCTCGGACAGGAGGCCGGTCGACTCGGTGTACAGCCTCCGTCTGACCGCTCCGACGCTTTCACAGTCGCGGATGTCCACCGCTCCATACGCCTGTACGACCCCGGCGTCGAGCTCGTCGGTCAGGGTCTGGACGATCATGCCGGCTTCCTCCTCGTCGTTCATGAACTCCCAGAATCCGGCCGGACCGCCC
>CAZNOA010000449.1:0-1601 GCA_964574565.1 uncultured Halobellus sp.
ACCCCTTGATACGGCTCCGGAGCGCCGGGTGCATGTTCTCCATCGCGTCGAGGTTCCCGGCCGCGATCATGACGAAGTCGGTCGGAACGGGCTCCGTCTGGACCATCGCGCCCGAGGAGCGCTCGGACTGGCCCGTGATGGAGAACTCGCCCTCCTGAATCGCGGTCATGAGGTGCTGCTGGCTTCGGATGTCGAGCGTGTTGATCTCGTCGATGAACAGCACGCCCTTGTTCGCTTTGTGGATCGCGCCCGCCTCGACGCGGTCGTGGCTGGGCGTCTCCATTCCGCCGGACTGGAACGGGTCGTGCCGGACGTCGCCGAGCAGCGCGCCGGCGTGTGCGCCCGTCGCGTCGCGGAACGGCGCGGTCTTCGTGTCGCCGTTGTTCACCAGCAGGTTTGGGATCATCGCGTCCGAGCCGCGGTTCAGGTAGCGGAAGACGAGGTAGACGACACCGGCCGCGATGATGCCGATGAGGATCTGGCCGACGATGATGAGCGCGTAGCCCAACACGACGGCGATGATGATCCACATCAACAGCGAGCGCATCTGGTTGCGCTTCCGGGCCTCCTCGCGGTGGGCGTCGACGATCTGGTCGCCCTTTCCGGCCGGGACCGTCCGGACCTTCGGCTTGTTGCCGTCCTCCGGGTTGTGGTACACCAAGACGTCCTGGAGCTCCTCTTTCGGGAGCAGCTCGGACATCGCCTTCGCGAGCATCGACTTCCCGGTCCCGGGCGAGCCGATCATCATCACGTGGCGGCGCTGTTTGGCCGCCTTGATGATCACGTCGCGGGCGTGCTCTTGGCCGATCACCTGATCGACGAGCCGGTCCGGGATCTCGATTTCGGACGTCGAATCGATCTTGAGCCCGCCGAGGAGGTCGTCTTCGTCGGGGTCGTCGGCGATGTCGGCACCCTCGACCTCCACCGAGCTGCCGAGTTCGTCGATGTCGCCGTCGTCTATCGGTTCAGAGACACCCTCGGGGGCGTCGCCGTTCGGTTCTCCGTGGCTCTCACCGGCCTCGTCCGGGCTCGGGTCGTCGTCGATGACGACTCCGTCGTCCCACATCTCGTCGGAGTCCCCGTCGTCGGCGAATCCGTCTCCGTCGTCGACGAACTCCTCCTCGTCGTCGACGGAGTTGTCCCCGCCCGCGGCAGATCCGTCTCCGCCGTCGGTGCCGTTGGCGGATTCGGAGCCGGGGGCCGGAGCTGACGGCGGGTCGGCGGGAGCGCCGGACTCGCTCCCGCGGTCGTCGGATGCGGGGGCCTCGTCGCCGGGAGCGTCCGTGCCGTTCCCCGCCGAATTATCGCCCTCTGAGCCGTTCTGCTCCGGCTTATCGGGGTCTTCGGTCGGCGGGTCGTTCGCGTCCTTTTCGTTGCTCATAGAATCGGGTTTCGCTAGGAAAAACGAAGGGTCGGCTACTGATATACTTTCTCCCCGCGGGTGAGGACGCCCGGTTTCGCGAAACGCGGAATAGAGCGGGTATAAGCCTCGATATCGGCAGTCGGTGCGTCCCACGGGGTTTATAAATGATGCCCCCGCTACGTGGGATCATGCGCGGGTTCTATATCGGGCGGTATCAGCCGTTTCACAACGGCCACCG
>CAZNOA010000450.1:0-1596 GCA_964574565.1 uncultured Halobellus sp.
GGTCGTCCTCGTCGAGGTCGACGTCGGTCACGTCGTAGTAGAACCCCTCGTCGGTCGGCGGGCCGATCGTGAGCGTCGCGTCCGGACGGAGCCGCTGGAGCGCCTGTGCGAACACGTGGGCCGCGGAGTGGCGCAACACCGTCAGGTACTCGTCCGACTGGTCGGTGACGATCTCGATCCGCGCCCCGTCGTGGACCTCGGCGTGCTTCTCGACGAGTTCGCCGTCGATTTTCCCCGCGACGGTGTCGCGGCCGAGCCCGGGACCGATCTCGTAGGCGACGTCCTCGACGGTCGACCCCGCCGGGACGTCCAGCTCTGATCCGTCCGGAAGGACGACCGTCACGTCGGCCTGCGCGTCCGTCTCGCTCATACCTCTTCGGAGCCGGACGAGCGGCATAAGTGTGTTCGATCCCCGTTGACGCGTCGGCGCGTCGCCCCGCCGAGACGAGCCGCCGACTGAGACGGTGCGGGATCGCTACCGCCATGGAAACACACAAAACACGCGGCAACCTTTGCGTGAATATGACGACCCATGCGGAGCCCCTGTCGTCGGTGTTAGAGACGATCGGGGAGACGCCGCTCGTCCGCGTGCAGGACTCGCCGGACGCGGTGCCCGTGTACGCGAAGCTCGAGTCGTTCAATCCCGGCGCGAGCATCAAAGACCGCATCGGGAAGCACATGCTCGAGCGGATGCTCGAACGCGGCGACGTCGGCCCCGGCGGCACCGTCGTCGAGCCGACCGCGGGCAACACCGGAATCGGACTGGCCGTCGCGGCGGAGCAGCTCGGATTGAACGCCGTGTTCGTGGTTCCGGAGCGGTTCTCCGTCGAGAAACAACAGCTGATGCGCGCGCTCGGCGCCGAGGTGGTGAACACGCCCAGCGAGGACGGGATGGGGTTCGCCATCGATCGGGCCCACGAGATCGCCGGCGAGCTCGATAACGCGGCCGTTCCCCAGCAGTTCTCGAACCCGCTCAACGCCGAGGCGCACTACGAGACCACGGCCCCGGAAGTCGACGAAGCGCTCGACGGCGAGGTCGGTGCCGTCGTCGCCGGCTGCGGCACCGGCGGCACGCTGATGGGGATGGCGCGGTACTTCCGAGAGCGTTCGCCCGACACCCACGTCGTCGCCGTCGAGCCCGTCGGCTCCGCCTACCGCGAGTTCTTCGGCGAAACCGTCGATCACGAGGAGTACAAAACCGAGGGGATCGGCACGCACGACATCACGACCAATGAACTGTTCGACCCCGACCTCGTCGACGAGGTCCACTCCGTCCCCGACCGCGACGTTCACGAGGAGATGAGCCGGCTCGCGGCCGAGGAGGGACAGCTCGTCGCCTCCTCCGCGGCCGCGAACTCGCTCGCGGCGAAACGCGTCGCTAACGGAATCCGCGACGGCGAGATCGACGCGCCACACGACACGGTGGTCACGGTCTTCGCGGATTCGTCCGAACGGTACCTCTCGAAGGGCGTGTATCGGAGCTTCGAAGAGTGGGAGGGGTAGGCTCCGCGGCGCAGCCACGCTCGAGCGGTGACTCCCTCCGTGAACTACCCCACCCTACTCGCTCACCGCTGACGCGGTTCGCTCCTTGAGGGT
>CAZNOA010000451.1:0-1595 GCA_964574565.1 uncultured Halobellus sp.
TGTTCTTCGACCCGATCACCGCCGAGGAGGTCGCCGACGTGGCCGAAGCGACCGGTGCTGACGGGGTAATGGTGCAATTCGGCGGACAGACCTCGGTGAACATCGGCGAACCGCTCGAAGCGGAGATCCAGCGCCGCGGGCTCGACTGCGAGATCATGGGAACGAGCGTCGAGGCCATGGACTTAGCGGAGGACCGCGATCGGTTCAACGTCCTGATGGACGAAATCGGCGTCTCACAGCCGGAAGGAGGAACCGCGACGAGCCGGACGGAGGCCCTCGACTTAGCACACCGGATCGGGTATCCGGTGTTAGTCCGCCCCTCGTACGTGCTCGGCGGCCGCGCGATGCGGGTGGTCGAAGACGACGCGGAGCTGGAACGCTACATCGAGGAGGCGGTCCGCGTCTCTCCCGACAAGCCGATCCTTATCGACCAGTTCCTCGACGACGCGGTGGAACTGGACGTCGACGCCGTGGCGGACGGCGAGGACGTGCTCATCGGCGGCGTGATGGAACACGTCGAGAGCGCCGGCGTTCACTCCGGGGACTCCGCCTGTATGATCCCGCCTCGCTCGCTCGACGACGGGACGCTCGGACGCGTGCGGGAGGTCACCGAGAACATCGCTCGCGCGCTCGACACCGTCGGGTTGCTGAACGTTCAACTCGCCGTGACCGGCGTCCACGACGCCGATGCGGAGCCCGAAGTGTACGTCTTAGAGGCGAACCCGCGCTCCTCGCGGACCGTCCCGTTCGTCTCGAAGGCGACGGGCGTGCCGATCGCGAAGCTCGCGGCGAAGGTGATGACCGACGACCTCACGCTCGCCGACCTCGACGTCGACGAGCAGATCCCCGAGCACCGGAGCGTGAAGGAGGTCGTCCTGCCGTTCGACCGGCTGCCGGGCTCGGACCCGCGGCTCGGCCCGGAGATGAAATCCACCGGCGAGGTGATGGGGACGGCTCGCTCGTTCGGGAAGGCGTACGACAAGGCACAGGACTCCACCGGGAAGCCGATTCCGGAGTCGGGCACCGCCGTCGTCGACCTCTCCGCCGAGGAGTTCCCGGACCCCGATACGGAGGCCGGCGAAGCGTTGGTCGAAGGGTACGCCGAGCACTTCCAACTCAGCGAGGCGACGGACCTGATCGAGGCCGCCCGGCGCGGCGAGATCGACCTCATCGTCTCGCGTCAGCGCGAGCTGCTGGAGGTCGCCGTCGAAGAGGAGATCACCTACTTCTCGACGCACGCCTCGGCGAAAGCCGCGCTCGAAGCGATCGACCACGCCGGCGACGACATCGACGTGATGGCCATTTCCGACCGCCCGAAGCGCGTCGCGAAGTGGGGCGCAGCCGAGTAGTCGGAGCGACTCGCTGACCTGCTGACACACCGACTCATCGGCCCGCCGCCCATCGACCCCCTACCCATCGACCCGCCACCGATCGGCCGGCCGACCCGCACCAGAGGGGAACACCCAAGCCCACCACCGCCGTTCGGGGCGACATGGAGATCGACATTCTGCTGTACGACGGCTTCGACGAGCTCGACGGGATCGGTCCGTACGAGGTGTTCGACTACGCGCTCGGATACGCCGGCGACGGCGACG
>CAZNOA010000452.1:0-1590 GCA_964574565.1 uncultured Halobellus sp.
TTGTCGCCGAGAATGACCCGATGCGATCAGTCGTCGCCGAGAATGACCCGATGCGATCAGTCGTCGCCGAGAATGACCCGATGCGTCATCGCCTCGGGGTCGAGTACCTCGTCGGCCTCCGCTTCGGTGAGGTAGCCGGCCTCGACGGCGGCCTCACGCACGCTCTTCCCCTCTTTTAAGGCCGTCTTCGCGACCTCGCTCGCCTTGTCGTAACCGATCGCGGGGTTGAGCGCGGTCGCCAGCGCCATCGACTGCTCGACGCGCGTCTCGCAGTGCGCCTCGTTGGCTTCCAGCTTCGCGACGAAGCGCTCGCCGAACGTCTCCGCGGCGTTCGCGAGGATCTCGGTCGACTGCAGGAAGTTGTGCGCGATGACGGGCTTATACAGGTTCAAGTCGAGTTCGCCGCGGGCCGCCCCGTTCGACACCGCCGCGTCGTTGCCGACGATCTGGGTGTGGACCTGGTTGACCGACTCGGCGACGACCGGGTTGATCTTCCCCGGCATGATCGAGGAGCCGGGCTGGTTCTCGGGCTGTTCGATCTCGCCGAGCCCGTTGCGCGGGCCGGACGCGATCAGCCGCAGGTCGTTCGCCATCTTGTTGAGGCTGCCGGCGACGGTGCGGAGCGCGCCGTGCGCCTCCGCCATGGCGTCGTGGGCCGCTTGCGCCTCGAAGTGGTTGTCGGCCTCGCGGAACGTCGTGTTCGTCTCGTCGGAGATGTACTCCGCGGCGAGCTCCGGGAACTCCGGATGGGTGTTGAGCCCGGTGCCGACCGCGGTGCCGCCCAAGGCGAGTTCACGGAGGTTCGACTGCACGTCGGTGACGCGCTCGATCCCCTTCGCGGCCTGCGTCCGGTATCCGCTGAACTCCTGGCCGAGGCGGATCGGCGTCGCGTCTTGGAGGTGCGTGCGGCCGGTCTTGACGACGCCGTCGAAGGCGGCCTCCTTCGCCTCCAGCTCCGCGTGGAGCGTCTCTAACGCCGGGACGAGGTCCTTCTCGACCGCTTCGAGCGCCGCGACGTGCATCGCCGTCGGGATCACGTCGTTCGACGACTGGCCGTAGTTGACGTGGTCGTTCGGGTGGACGACGCGGTCGCCGATCTCCGCGCCCGCGATCTCGGCGGCGCGGTTGGCGATCACCTCGTTGGCGTTCATGTTCGAGGAGGTTCCCGAGCCGGTCTGGAACACGTCAACCGGGAACTGGTCGTCGTGCTCGCCGGCGATCACCTCGTCGGCGGCGGCGACGATCGCCTCGGCGGTGTCGTCGTCGAGCAGTCCGAGGTCGCGGTTCGCCTGCGCGGCCGCCTTCTTGACGACGCCGAGCGCGCGGATGAACCGGCGGCTCATGCCGATCCCCGAGATCGGGAAGTTCTCGACGGCGCGCTGTGTCTGTGCGCCCCAGTAGGCATCTGCCGGCACCTGCATCTCGCCGAGGCTGTCCTCCTCCGTCCGGAACTCGTCGGTCATACGCGACGATTCCCGCGAGGCCTGCTAAAAGCTACTGAATCCGGGGGCGACCGCAGAGGAGACCACCGAGGACGACGAGCGGGTCCGTGCCGTCACTCCTCGACGACCTTCCCGTCGAGCTCCCCGT
>CAZNOA010000453.1:0-1590 GCA_964574565.1 uncultured Halobellus sp.
TTACTGGGGACGTGTCGATCACGGACGACCGAGTGGCTGGGGCTTTGGAGGCGGTTACTGGGGACGTGTCGATCACGGACGACCGAGTGGCTGGGGCTTTGGAGGCGGTCACCAACCGGCCGATCCGACTACGCGCAGAACTCGCAGTCACAGTACCGCTCACATACCGGGTTGTCGCAGTCGGCCGCCCGCGCCGAGCAGTGCTCTCTCCCGTGTCTGATAAGGAGAACGTGCAGCGGGTAGATCAACTCGTCGGGGACCAGTGCGTCCAGTTCGTTGTGTGCCGCCTCGTTCGACGCCGATTCCGACACCAGCCCGAAGCGCTTGGAGACGCGCTCGACGTGCGTGTCGACCGCCATCGTCGGCTTCCCGAAGTGGAAGTTCAACACGACGCTGGCCGTCTTCGGACCCACGCCCTTGATATCCGTCAGCCACGCCTTCGCCGCCGCGGTCTCCATCGCGTCGAGGAACGCCAGCGAGTACGCCCCGCCAGTCTCCTCGCGGATCGCGGCGAGCGCGCGCTGGATCCGCGCGGCCTTCTGGTTCGCGAGCCCGGCGACGCGGATCGTCTCCGCCAGCTCGTCGTGGTCGGCCGCCTCGATCGCCGCGAAGTCGGGATAGCGGTCGAACAGCGCCGCTGCCGCCCGGCTCGTGTTCGCGTCGGCGACGTTCTGCGAGAGGATCGTCGTCACCAGCTGCCGGACGCCCTCGCCGGGCTCGGCGGTCGGGTCCGCGCCGTGTTCGGCGACCCGATCGACCGGCTCGTACAGCGTCACCAGCTCGTCGTGCAGCTCTCGCACCTGCGCTTCGGACCACGTCTGCGTCGACATACCCGTCGTACGGGCGGCGGCGACTTCAGGCCGGCGACCGACCGCGGAGCGGGGACCGCCGAAACCCGCCTGTCGCGCGCGGCCTTTTTATATCGCAGCGAACTACCTCTGGGTATGTACCGGGCGTCAGACCGCGTCGACAACGCGGCGTGGATCGACCGCCTCGACGACGCGTGCGCGACGCTGGACCTCGACGAGGAGGCGTTCACGACCGCGACGGACCTGTTTCTCTCGCGGGCGCCCGACACGGAGCAGGGGAAACGCGTCACCGCCGCCGCGAGCCTCTACGCCGCCGCTCTGATCCGCGGGCAGGAGCGCCCGCAGTCCGCCGTCGCCGACGCGATGGGCGTCTCGCGGCTCTCGGTCCAGAAGCGCTGGAAACAGATCCTCGAAGATGCCGGCTTCTCGCCGCCGACGTGGTAGCCGCCGCGAGAGCCCCACTCTCCTCCCGCCTCCGTCGCTACCGCGGCGTCGCCACGACGCCGAGGTGGTCGTCGTGGTAGCGGTCTAACCGCCCCGTCTCCAGTATCTCGTACGTCTCCCGAAGCCGGTCGAGCGCGCTCTCGAACACGTCGCCGGGCGCGGCCGTCACGTCCTCGCTGCGGGCCTTGATCGCGAGAATGAGCCGGCCGTCGTCCGCGAGGAACTGGGCGTTCCGTACCGCCACCTCCGCTTGGCCGCGCGTCGCCACGTCCTGTACGACCGCGTCGACGTCGGCCTCGACGACGTGCGCGTACGTCCGAGGTTTCCTGGCGTCTTT
>CAZNOA010000454.1:0-1589 GCA_964574565.1 uncultured Halobellus sp.
CTCTCCCGACGCGCTCGACACCTCGTCGCTAGCCGAGTCGCTGCCGGACGAGCCGAACGTCCTGTTCCTCTGTTACGGGAACATCTGTCGGAGCCCGCTCGCTGAGCGATACCTCCGATCCGCCGCGAGCGAGCGAGGGATCGACGGGCTGTCGGTCGACTCGGCCGGTCTCCGAACGACGGAGGGGCGATCCAGCCCGGGCGACGCGATCGAGGTCGCCCGGGAGTTCGGCGTCGATCTCTCCGATCACCGGTCGAAGCCCGTCACCGAAGCACAGCTTCGGTGGAGCGACCTCGTGTTCGTCATGGACCTCCTCAACTACCACCATCTCCGTCAAGGGTTCGACGACCACGAGGGGAAGACGCTCTTTCTCGGTTCGCTCACGGCCGGTGACGGCTACGAAATAAACGACCCGTACGGGGAGACGCTCGACCAGTATCGGACGCTGTACGGCAGCGTCGTCGACGGCGTCGACGGATTGCTCGAGACGGCCCAGCTCGATCGATGACGGACGGACCCGACGCCGCGGTCGTTCCCGGGATCAGTACGCAAAGCAGCGCCGTCGCGGTCCGGTCGCTCGGCCGCGCGGGGATCTCCCCGATCGTCGCCTCGGACGGCCAGCGCTCGCCGGCGACCGCCTCGAAGTACTGCGCCGAGGTCGTCGAGGTCCCGGACCCGAGCGAGTCGATGGACGGGTACGCGCAGGGGTTGCTCGACCTCGCCGAGCGCGACGCGGTTCGCACCGTCCTCCCGCTGCGCGAGGCCGACGCGTACGCGCTCGCCGCGAACCGCGGCTCGTTCGCTCGTCATCTCGATCCGGTGTGGCCGGATTTCGACACCCTTCGGACCGCTCAGGACCGTCGCGCCCTGCTGTCGATCGCCGAGGACCTCGACCTGCCGGTCCCTCGAACGCGACTCCTCACCGACTGGCCAGACGGCGACGCGCCGCTCGTGGTGAAGCCCCGGTACTCCATCGTCGTCGACGACCAGTCCGCCTCGCACGAAGCGGACGTCCGCGTGATAGACGATGCCGAGAGACCGTCGAAAGAGTCGATAATCGAGGAGATGGGTCACGTGCCCGTCGTCCAGGAGTTCGTTCCGACGGACGGCGAGTTCGGATTCTTCGCGCTCATGGACCGCGGCGAGCCGGTCGTGACGTTCCAACACCGGCGCGTTCGCAGCTTCACCTACACCGGCGGCGCGAGCGTGTATCGGGAGGCGATCGACGACCCAGAGCTCCGGGCGTACGGGGAGAAACTCCTCTCGGCGCTGGACTGGCACGGCCCTGCGATGGTCGAGTTCCGCCGGGACGCCCGCGACGGCTCGTTCGTCCTGATGGAGATCAACCCCCGCTTTTGGGGGTCGCTCGCGCTTCCCGTACACGCTGGCGTCGACTTCCCTCGGCACTACGCCGAACTCGCGGCCGGCGATCCGCCCGATCCGGGCTCGGTCACCTACGAGGTGGGCGTCGGCTCACACCTGCTCAGCGGCGAGGTCGCGTATCTCTACAACGTCGCTCGCGCGACGGGTCACGGGGAGCGCCCGTCGCTGCTCCGTGCACTCGCGGCGGTGTCCGGATCGATCGCCCG
>CAZNOA010000455.1:0-1588 GCA_964574565.1 uncultured Halobellus sp.
GGAACCCGGACAGCAGCGCGAGCGTCGCTTCGACGTCGACGTGACGCGTGTACTCATCGTGTTTCGCCTCCGCGAGCGCGCGCGTCTCGCCGACGATCGGGACCACGCCGATGAAAAAGCGGAGGCTCTCGGGGTCGCGGCCGTGGTCCGCGGCCCGCGATTTCACGTCGGCCATGTACTCGCGGACGCCCTCCTCGGTCGGCTGGCTGGCGAAGACGGCCTCGGCGTTCGCGGCGGCGAACTCCCGCCCGCGGTCCGACGAGCCTGCCTGATACACGACCGGCGTGCGCTGCGGAGAGGGCTCACAGCCGTGCGGACCGGGCACGGAGAAGTGCTCGCCCTCGTGGTCGATCGCCGAGACCTTCTCCGGGTCGGTGTATCGACCGGTCTCGCGATCGATCTCGACCGCGTCGTCGGCCCACGACTCCTCCCACAGCTTGTAACAGACGTCGAGGAACTCGTCGGCCCGGTCGTACCGCGTCTCCTTGTCCATCCGCTCGTCGAGCCCGAGGTTCTCGGCGGCCGACTGGAGGTAGGAGGTGACGACGTTGATCGCGACCCGACCGTCGGTGAGGTGATCGAGTGTGGAGAACTCGCGCGCGAGCTGGTAGGGGTGAGTGTACGTCGTCGATCGCGTCACCGCGAAGCCGAGCTCGTCGGTGACCTCCGCCATCGCCGGAACGACGAGCTGCGGGTCGCTCGCAGGGGTCTGGACGGCCTTCTCGACGGCAGTGTCCCGGTCGTCGCCGTACACGTCGTAGACGCCGCGGACGTCCGCGAAGAAGACGGCGTCGAAGCCGCCGCGCTCGGCGGTGCGGGCGACCTCGGTCCAGTACTCCCGATCGGTGTACTCCGGCGAGCGGTCGCCGGGGTAGGTCCACGACCCCGGCGAGACGTGCTCGACGGAGGCCATCGTGAAGAGGTTGAGATGCAGGTGATCGGACATACGACGTGGTACGCGATCGAGCGGTAATACCCCACAGAAAGGGGCGGCACTTGTCGGCGTCGGGGACGGGGAGAAGATACCCGTGGGAGCGACCTACAGCGACGGCGCATCGGGCGACGAGACGTACGCGGCGAAGTCGGAGGTGGTAATGATACCGATAGGCGTGTCGCCGTCGACGACGGGGACGTGATGGAACCCGTGTTCGACCATCGTCGCAGCGACCGCAGCGACGGAGTCCTGTGCGCCCGCCGTGATCGGATCCGCGGTCATGTATCGCTCGACGGTCGTCTCCGCTTTCGGCTGGCTCTTGGCGACGATGTCGACGAAGTCGGTCGTGGTGAGAATCCCGACGAGGTCGCCCTCGTCGTCGACGACGAGCGCCGAGCTGATGTCGTTGTCGAGCAGGACGGCGGCGGCGTCCTCGACGAGCGTGTCGGGCGTTACGGTGTGAAGCTCGCTCGTCATCAACCGCGCGACGAATACGTCGTCGATGTCATCCATACCGCTATCTTCTGCCGTCGAAGTATAAAGGGTTTCCACGCGGCGCGGGTCAGAAGCGCCAAACAAAGCGAATTCGCCGCTCACAAGAACCGCGAGAGCCCCGACTGCTGGCGCGGGCCGTCGCCGTCGGGATCGGCCACC
>CAZNOA010000456.1:0-1588 GCA_964574565.1 uncultured Halobellus sp.
CCCGCCTTCGCGGAGCCGACGAGGTTCTTTCTGGTGTTGATCTCGGCTATCGCCTCGGGCGTCGTGTGAAGCCGCTCTTCGACGGTCTCGCGGTGGATCTCCACGTCGGCGGTCACCGAGCGCCCGCGACCCTCGACGGCGTTGATCGCGGCGGGCTTCTTGTCCGAACAGAGGTTGCCGGAGAGCGCGACGAGCGAGGCGTCCGTCGCCGCTTCGATCGCGTCGCACGCCTCGCCGGTGGCGATGGTGACCATGTTCATCCCCATCGCGTCCTTCGTGTCGAAGCGGAACCGCAGGTAGACGTTGTTGCCGACGACGTACGGCGTCACGTCGAGCAGTTCGCCGTGGCTCGTCGTCGACTCGGCGGCCTCCCGGAGCGTCGACTCGTTGTCCCGGACCCACGAGACGAGCGCCTCCGCCTCGGCGACGTCGCCGACACGGAACACCGGCGCGCGGGTCATCCCGCTTTTCGTCACTCGGGCGGTCGCGCCGCCCGCGTCGTTGACGACCGAGCAGCCGCGGTTGATCGAGGCGACGAGCGCTCCTTCCGTGGTCGCCATCGGCAGGTAGCGATCCCCTGAAAAAGCGCCCCCGTCGACGGCGACGGGGCCGGCGACGCCCATCGGCACCTGAACGGCGCCGAGCATGTTCTCGATGTTCGGCTCCGCGTCTGCGGCGTCGAAGCCGTACGCGCCCAGCGCGTCGACGTCGGCGTCGGATTCGGCGGCGACGAGCAGTCGCCGGGCGGCCGCGGCGGTGTCGGCGTCGGCGTGCTCTTCCAGCTCGTGAAAGCGGAGGTCGCCGTCGCGGACGCGGTCCGCGAGCGAGGCGGCGGTGGGTTCCGTCATGGCCGCGTCTCCTCACGGCGCGCGCTAAGGGTTGTCGGTTCTGCGGAGGGGTCGCCGGAACGGCG
The DNA here is from genome assembly GCA_964574565.1 of uncultured Halobellus sp. Lineage (GTDB taxonomy): Archaea > Halobacteriota > Halobacteria > Halobacteriales > Haloferacaceae > Halorubrum. The sequence goes on from CAZNOA010000456.1 coordinate 914, forward strand.
ACGAGGCGGGTCCGCTTCGCGGGCTCCTATTCGCGTGACTCGCTACCGTCCCACGAAGCCGGAAAGTCGCTCCCGCAGGGACTCGCCGCCGAGCTTGAGGTAATACGCGTCTCCACCGTCCTCGTAGTAGTTGTCGATCCGACGGACGACCTCGAAGCCGATGTGCTCGTAGAACCCGAGTGCGGTGGCGTTCGTCGTCCGGGCGTGACAGGTGACCGAGCGGTGGTCCTCGGCCACGTCGCCGATGAGCCGCTCCGCGTGGCCGCGGCCGCGGTGGTCGGGGTGGACCGCGAGAAAGAGGATGTAGCCGTCGCGCCGCACCGAAGCGAAGGCGACGAGCACGTCGTTTTCGACGAGGAGGTGCGTCGTGGATCGGCGGTAGGCATCGCTGAAGAAGCCGTGTCGCTGTCGGAGCACGCCCTCTTCGGATCGGATCCGCTCTTTGAGCTCCCACGCCGCGGCGGCGTAGTCGGACTCACCGGGCGGATCCGTCCGTTTCTCCACGTTGACGCTCACTAAACGGAGCTAACACGCCTGCAGAATATAACTCCACCGCCACCGGGGAGGGTTGCGGACGGCGTCGGTGCCGCGAGCCCGCCGCTACACCGACGACGGAACCGTTTCGTCCTCGTCGACGACGGAACCGTTTCGTCCCCGTCGACGACGGAACCGTTT
>CAZNOA010000457.1:0-1587 GCA_964574565.1 uncultured Halobellus sp.
TCGCTCACTCCGCTCGCTCCTTGAGGTCGGAGGCTCCACCTTGTATTATGCTGAATTCGCCCGCGTTATCGCGGGTCGGGGGTCGGTGGCTCCCCCCGTCTCCGCTCGCGTTCGACCGCTTCCCAAAGCGGTAATCCGCTCGGGTGAGTGGGTGAAGTATGGACGCACGCATCCGCGAGCACGCCGAGATCATCGCCGATCACTCCACGGACATCGGGCCGGGCGACAACGTCGTCATCCAGCTGCCGAAGGAGGCCGAAGACCTCGCCGTCGCGCTCCACGAGATCTGCGGGGACCGCGGCGCCAACCCGGTGTACCTCAACTACTCGAAGCGCGCCGAGCGCGCTTTTAAGCGGTCGTCCGAGGAGTTCTCCGAGCCGAGCCACCGCCGCGCCCTCTACGAGGCGGCCGACGTGTTCGTCATCGCGCGCGGCGGCGCGAACGCGACCGAGGACGCCGATATCGACCCCGAGACGAACGCCGCGTACAACCGCGCGATGGAAGAGGTCAAGCGGACCCGCCTCTCGAAGACGTGGTGTCTCACACAGTACCCGACCGCGAGCCACGCCCAGCTCGCCGGCATGAGCACCGAGGCGTACGAGAACTTCGTCTGGGACGCCGTCTCGCTCGACTGGGACGCCCAACGGGCGTTTCAGGCCGAGATGGTCGAGATCTTAGACGACGCCGACGAGGTGCGTATTCGGTCCGGCGAGGAGACCGACCTCACGCTCGACGTGTCGGGCAACGAGACGCTCAACGACTACGGCGAGGCGAACCTCCCCGGCGGCGAGGTGTTCACGGCGCCCGTACGAGACGGCGTCGACGGCGAGGTCCACTTCGATCTCCCCTTGTACCGCTACGGTCGCGAGATCGACGGGGTTCGGCTCCGCTTCGAGGACGGCGAGGTCGTCTCGCACTCCGCCGAGCGCAACGAGGACCTGCTGACCGGCATCCTCGACACCGACGAGGGCTCCCGACGACTCGGGGAGCTCGGGATCGGCATGAACCGGCAGATCGACCGGTTCACCTACAACATGCTGTTCGACGAGAAGATGGGCGACACGGTTCACATGGCGGTCGGCTCGGCGTATCCGGAGACGGTCGGCGAGGGGAACGCGGTCAACGAGTCCGCCGAACACGTCGACATGATCGTCGACATGAGCGAGGAGTCCGTCATCGAGGTCGACGGCGAGGTCGTCCAGCGCGACGGGACGTTCGTGTTCGAAGACGGGTTCTAGATCGACGGATTCCACATCGACGGGTTCTGGATCGGCGGGTTCCGAGCCGGCGACATCGCGAGGAGATTTATCACGCTGGCCGTCGTTAGTACACGTATGTCTGAAGAAGTACTCTTTGAGTCAGAGAGCCGACGGAGCCGCGAGGAGATCGCCACGTACCTGCGAACCGTCGCCGACTCGCTAGACGCCGGCGACGCGATCACACTGAAAAAGGGAAGCGAGTCGGTGACGATGGATCCGCCGGCGCAACCGACGTTCGAGGTGAAAGCCGAGCGGGAGGGCCCCGCCGACGGGCTCGGCGAGTTGAGCATCGAGTTCGAACTGGAGTGGGACGAGGGCGGGGACGGCG
>CAZNOA010000458.1:0-1575 GCA_964574565.1 uncultured Halobellus sp.
GGTCGTGCGGGTTTTGCCCGTCAAGCCCCTCGTACCTGTATGTTCGGACGCCGCTGGCTGGAGATGACGTGGCGGGACGGGCTGTTTCTCCACTGGGCAGTCGCTCCCGAGACCGTCACCGAGACGCTTCCGGACGGCCTCTCTGTCGCCACACACGACGGCGACGCCTACCTCGGCGTCGTCGCCTTCCTGATGGACGAGATCCGTCCGCGAGGCGCCCCGTTCGGCCTCTCGTTTCCCGAACTCAACCTGCGGACCTACGTGGAGGGGCCGAACGGACCGGGCGTCTACTTCTACAACCTCGACGCCGACGATCGGTTGGGCGTCGCCGTCGCTCGCCGGCTGTTCGCGCTGCCGTACTACCGCGCGACGATGGACGTGACCCGAACTACCGGCCGCGGCGGCGACGCCGTGCGCTTTACCAGCCGCCGGACGCACGTCGGGGTGCCGTCGGCGCGGTTCGACGCGACGTACGAGCCGACCGGAGACTCCTTCCGAGCCGAATCCGGCTCGCTCGACGCCTTCCTCGTCGAGAACTACCGATTCTACGCCGACGGGAACCGACTCTACTGCGGGGAGATCGGTCACGAACCGTGGCGGCTGCGTGAGGCGACCGCCGACGTCCGGACGAACACCCTCTTCGAGGCGAACGGTTTCGACCACCCGGAGGGAGAGCCGTTCGTTCGCTACGCGGAGCCGATCGACGTGAGCGCGGACCGGCTCCGTCGGGTGTGACTCTCCGATCGATCTGAGACCCCGCGTCTCAGATTACGGGAACAGCCCGCGGTACTCGTGCGCCTTCGCCGTCCGTTCGAGCGCGAGCGTGTACGCCGCGGTCCTGAGATCCGGGAGCTCTCTGACGTCGTACTGCTCGACCGTCTGATCGAACGCGGTTCCGATACGACGCTCCAGCTCCGCGTTCACCGTCTCCAACGGCCACGAGAACTCCTGTGCGTTCTGGACCCACTCGAGGTACGAGACGATGACGCCGCCGGCGTTCGCTAAGATGTCGGGGACGACCTGCACGTCGCGCTCGGTCAGCACCTCGTCGGCCGCGACCGTCGTCGGCCCGTTCGCCGCCTCGACGATGGCCGACGCCCGCAGGTCGTGGACGTTCTCGGCCGTGATCACGCCCTCCACGGCGGCGGGGATCAGCACGTCGACGTCGAGCGTCAGCAGCTCCTCGTTGGTGACCAGCTCCGGTGCGTCCCAGTGGCTCCGGCCCTCAGGCGCCTCCAGTCGGTCGCCGGCCACGTAATCCTCGATGAGCCCGCGCGCGCCGACGTGGGCGTCGAGCGCCCCCACATCGAGCCCGTCGGGGTCGTAGGCGGCACCGGTCACGTCCGACGTCGCGACGACCGTCGCGCCCGCCTCGTCGAGCAGCTTGGCCGCGTTCGAGCCGACGTTTCCGAACCCCTGTATCGCGACGGTCGCCCCGTCGAGGTCGCGGTCGAGGTAGTCGAAGAGCCGCTCGGTGACGATCGAAACCCCGCGACCGGTCGCTTCGACCCGACCGGGCGTCCCGCCGATCTCCAGCGGCTTTCCGGTGACGACTTGGGGGACCGAGTGGCCCTC
>CAZNOA010000459.1:0-1567 GCA_964574565.1 uncultured Halobellus sp.
GGACCACGGCGTCCAGCTTCGTCGGACGACCGTGGCGGTCGTCTGGCATGTGAATCATCTACACGCCCATACGCATGAAACTTCCCCTCGTTACGTCGAGACCCTCCCGTTACTTCGCGAAGTAGCTGGTGAAGTAGCCGGAGAGGAACGAGGCGATGCCGACCGCCGCGAGCAGCTCCCCGCGGCTCCACGGGCCGTCGTCCTCGCGGGCGACCGCGGCGGTCACGACGAGGCTGATGGCCAGCGAAATGATCCCGTTACTCAGATCGGTTGTGAATCCCATACCGTCCGTACTCGTCGATCGGACATATTCGTTCGGTCGGTCCGGCGCGTTTCGGACGCGCTCAGTCGACGGTCAGGCGTTGACCGATTCGATGTAGGTGGTGACGATCATCTGTCCCTTCCGCGTGAGCGCGGCTCCGGAGTCGCCGTCGACGACGAGGTCCGCTTCGCGGAGCGTGTCGAGGACCATCGACGTCTGCGTGACGTCGCCGGTGACGACGTCGGCGACGGTCGCCTCGCCGCCGGCGGAGTAGATCGACACGAGGATCTCCAGCTGCTCGTCCGTCGGGTCGAACGCCTCGACGTCTTCCATCACCTCGTCGTATTCGAGCTTGATGTACCGCCCGAGGACGTTCAGCGTTCGCTCGTTCGGAACGGTCGCGATCGACGTGACCGTCTGCGCGTCGGAGACGTGTCGGAAGACGAGCGCGGGGCGACGCGTGCCCGCGAGCGTCCGGCTCGTGCGCTCGTAGTCGATGACCGAAGAGAGGTCCACGCGGAACGGTTCCGGGCAGTTCGTGAAGCCGATCGCGCCCGGCGAGAGGGCGACTGACGCCTTGTGATCGGTGGCGTCGGTGACGCGGCCGCCGACTTTCGCGGGGTGACGGACGGTGACCGTGACGTTCCGCAACAGCGCCTTAAAAAGGAGCCGCGTGAACTGGTCCATATCGTCCGGCTCGCCTTCGACGAGCGCGACCCGTCTGGTCCCGTCCCGGTCGTACGCGACGCTCACGCTGTCGCTGAAAAACGATCGGAGATCCCCCGGCACGGTACCGACGACCACGTCGAACACGTCGGAGAGCGGGACCGTCGTCTTCGTCCCGTCCGTCGCGAGTACCAACCGACGCTGGCTCAGGAGAATTCGACCCGTCACCGGCTCGTCGTCCCCGAGGTCTGGGGTGTGGACTCGACCGACGAAGTCGGCGATGACGGACTCCTTCATCGACTGTTGATCCGCGCCGTTCGCTCTTGATTGTTACTCACCTCGTATCAGTCGTGATAACCGTTTGTCACGCGGTACTCGGCGAAGAGAACGAACGTGTTCGGACGCGAACCGGACTCCCCGGTCGGACAGAGAGTCGAGGAACAGCAAAGCCTAATGAGGTGGGATTCAAACCGTCAAGTGATGCCCACAGTAGAATACCTTAACTACGAAGTGCTCGACGACCACGGCTGGTCGATGGACGATGACAACCTCTTCGAGGAGGCCGCCGACGCCGACCTCAGCGCGGAAGACTACGGCAGCCTCGAAGTGAACCAGGGCGAGTACATCCTCGAAGCCGCC
>CAZNOA010000460.1:0-1563 GCA_964574565.1 uncultured Halobellus sp.
ACACATATACCTCGTCGGGGCATAAGGATTGCGAGTGTACAGTTACCACGCCGCTTCACCCTACATTCTTTCGGATACACGCTAGAATACGATCGATCCCCGGCCGTACGACGCGGGACCGACACAAAAGCCGACTGATCGGTCGGTTCCGGCGGAATCGTCCGGCCTCTCACCCGTCGTCTGTCGTTCACCCGTTCGCAGCCGAAACCACCGACCGTTATGACTCGTCGTCTCGAACGGAAGCACCGTGACTCGAACCCTTCGCGAGAACGGCCCGGCGCTGCTCGTCCCGGCCGCGTGGCTCGTCGTCGCCGCGACGGTGCTCGACATCGTCTCGACGCACGCGTTGTTCGTCGCACACGTCGTGATGAGTCTCCTGCTCGTCGCCTTCGTCGTGACTTCGTGGCGCGACATGACGACCGGCGTGCTCCGCGCGTGGAAGCTCGTCATCCTCGCGGGCACGCCGGTCACCCTCGCTGGAGTGGCGGGGTTCCTCTTCCCCGGCGGTCTCGTCGGCGTTTCGGCCGACGCCTTCCTCGCGGTCGCGCTGTACGGGTGGATCCTCCTCCCCGCGCCCGCCTTCGTCTATACGGGGCTCCGCGACCAGGTCGCTCCGCGCGCGTACTACGTCGCCGCCGCCTGTTCCGTCGCCGGGGCGATCGGCGTCGCGCTCGCCGGGCTTCCGGTCGAGGTCGTCGCCGGGCTCCTCGTCGTCGGCGCCGGCCAGACGATGGGAATCATCGCTGCGACCGTGCTCTACTGACGCGACGCCGCTCGCACCGGGGCGGAGAATCCGTCCCCGAAGTCCCCCCGACTTTATGCCGGATAGGGCGGCCACTCCCCCCGATGAGATCGAACGTCCCGGTCGGCCGTCGGTCCGTTCTGGCCTGCGCCGCCACAGCCGTGACCATGCACATCGGCGGTGGGGTACGCTCTGACTCCGCGGCGTCGGAGTCGGGCGATTCGTGCCCACCTGATGGGAGGGCGTCTGTGACCTCTGCGGAGGCGTCTGTGACTCCCGAGCGACGATTTTGCGCGACGGTCGACCGGATCGTCGACGGCGACCACGTCGTCTTACTCGTGGCGACCCGCGGCGAGGTCGTCGCGCAGTACGACGTGGCACGGAGCGCGCTCCCGACGGTTCAAGCGGGCGAGCGAGTGGTCGTGACGGTGGCGGGGCGCGCGCTGGTCGCAGTCCGGACCGAGGCCGGGCGGTCGAGAGACGTCGGTCGGGTGCAGCCGACGGCGGCGACGTGGTGAGTAGCCGGCGGTCACTCGGCTCGCAGCCGCACGGAGTTCGGCCGCTCGCCGCCCGATCGGCATCCTCAGCTCCTCGTCCGTCATCGCGCAGATCGACTCTTCGACGTACCGATCGCTGTCGCTCGCGGGTTCGAAACATGCCGCCTCCCGGATTTGAACTTCCGAAAGACTTCGCTGCGCTCGTCTTTCGACTTCCCGCTCGCTCCGCTCGCGGGAACGGGGACAGCTCGATCTTCAGTCGAATTCGAAAGCTCTTGGAATAAAAATCGTGTAGAATCCGGATGCCGCCTCCCGGATTTGAAC
>CAZNOA010000461.1:0-1558 GCA_964574565.1 uncultured Halobellus sp.
CTCGCTTCACTATCTCGTCCTCATTTCACCCTCCCCCACCCCTTCGTTTCGGGTGGAAACGTCTGATGAGGCAGGGGCGTGTTGGGTGCGGTAGGGTGTCGGTGATTTGTAACAGTTATACTCAGACCCAACAAACAATAAATTAAATATGAGGCTTTGTCGAGGGTACTGTTCAAACAGCATTAATATAAAATTGCCGGTATAGAATTCCCCCTTCTACACCCCACCCCACCGAATTTCGACTCCACCCGAAACGAAGGGGTGGGGGGGTCGAGTTGTAGCGCTGACTGTTACCATGGTATCGCTATGGCAATCAGATCGTTGGTCGTCGGGTGGGGTCTCGCAGCCGGATCCCTCTCTGCTGAGTTCTCCGTCACCGAAGCTGACGGGACACCCGGTTCGATCACTGCTCTATTTCGAGTCCAGAGAGGAACACTTTTGTACCACGTCTTCATCTGGTTCGACTGCATCAACTGGACGTATTTGGCTCCGAAATCCGCCGAATACGGCCGTTTCAGCGTGGTTAAAGGGACTCCTCGCGCTCGCGAGCTGGTCTCCACCTGAAACAGGGGGGTTCACATGGACGAAAGGGAACACACACCACGGGCGGACAAATCGGAAGACGGTGACGCCACCAGAGAACCGGGAACCGATACTGGCGACAGCTCGAAAGCCGATACTGGCGACAGCTCGAAAGCCGATACTGGCGACAGCTCGAAAGCCGATACTGACGCTGTGAGAGTCGACACCGATAGGTCTCGGTCAACCGTCGGCGACGAAGCCGACAATCGGGACGACTCATTCAGGGGTTCCAGAGACACCGGTTCAACGCCGCCTTCCGCTGACGACGCCGATATCGACGCAGACGTCGACGTTGGGAGCGGCGGCAGAGATCGCTCCTCCCCCGATGTAGACTTCGACGGTGTCGTCCTCGACGACGAAGACGACAATCAGGGACTGTTCGACGACCTCCTGTCGGGCGAGCCCATATTCGAGAACAAAGAGGTTCTCCGTCCGTCCTACACCCCACACGAACTCCCCCATCGGAACGACCAGATCAACCGGATGGCAACGATCCTCGTCTCCGCGCTCCGTGGAGAGACCCCTTCGAACATCTTGATCTATGGAAAGACGGGAACTGGGAAGACGGCCTCCGCGAAGTTCGTCTCCCAAGAGCTCGAGTCGACCTCTCAGAAGTACGACGTTCCTTGCGAGGTCGAGTACATCAACTGCGAAGTGACCGACACGCAGTACCGCGTTCTCGCACAGCTCGCCAACACGTTTATCGAGAAGAACCAGCAGGTGATCGCGGACCGCCTCGACGACCACCGCGAGCTCAGATCGGCCGCGGCCGACGACGAGTCCGCCCTCGCGGACACGGAGTTCGACTCGCTCGTCGACCTCGACGACCGGATCGATGAACTCGAAGCGGACGCAGCGGAGATGGAAGAGGTGCCGATGACCGGGTGGCCGACCGATCGCGTCTACTCGACGTTCTTCGATGCGGTCGACTATCACGAGCGCGTCGTCGTGATCATGCTCGACGAGATCGACAAGC
>CAZNOA010000462.1:0-1544 GCA_964574565.1 uncultured Halobellus sp.
AATCCGCCTCGAGTACGTCGAGTTCTTCGGGAAGTTCTACGAGGGCGGCGGCGACGCCTACCTGCCGTTCGGCTACGACCGGCAGTACACCGCCGAGGACGGCTGACGGCCGCTGCGGACCCGCCACTCCCGGCGTTCGGCACGTATCTGCCCCGGCCACCGTGTCGGCGGAACGAAATCTGCCGACCAGACGCCCCGTGAGCCTCGTTTGTGCGCTCTCTGACCGCCGCGCTATTCGGTCGTTTTGGGAAGCTTTATGACTACTGTGGCGGCAAATAGCAACTGTTCGGAGACGAGCAACCGCAACTACTACCAATGCTTGAAGCTACCAACGAACTCGGGAATGCCGTACTGTCTACCGGTGGAACACTGACCGACCCCAGCGCCGCAGCAGCGCTCGCCGTCGGGCTCGCGGCGCTCGGTGCGGGCTACGCCGAGCGCGGAATCGGCTCGGCCGCCGTCGGCGCGATGGCCGAGGACGAGGACCTGTTCGTCAACGGGCTCATCCTGACGGTGCTTCCCGAGACGATCGTCATCCTCGCACTCGTCGTCGTCTTCATCGTCTGAGCGGCACTCCCTTTCACACAATGAGTTTGGACACTGTCGTTGAGGACGTTCGAGACGAAGCCCGCGCGCGTGCAGAGGAGATCCGCGAGGCGGCCGAGGCCGAGGCCGACGAGATCATCGCCGAGGCCGAGGCCGACGCGGAGCGCATCCGCGACGAGCGGCTCGCAGCGGCCGATCGCCAGATCGACCAGGAGCGCGAGCAGACGCTCTCGTCGGCCAAGCTCGAGGCGAAACAGGAGCGGCTCAGCGCTCGTCGCGACGTCCTCGAAGACGTTTACGACGACGTCGAGGCCGCCATCGAGTCGCTCGACGACGACCGACGCCGCGAGCTGACCGAGGCGCTGCTCGACGCGACCCTCGCGGAGTTCGACGCCGACGACGACGTCGCCGTCTACGCCCGCGCCGAGGACGTCGAGCTGCTCGAGGAACTCGTCGCCGACCGCAACGCGCAGGTCGACGGCGAGATCGACTGTCTCGGCGGCGTCGTCGCGGAGAGCGACACTTCTCGCGTTCGCGTGAACAACACGTTCGACTCGGTCCTAGACGCCGTCTGGGAAGACGAGTTGAAAAACATCTCGGAGCGACTGTTCGACCAATGAGCGCCGTCGGCAGCTCGAACCCAGAGTACGTCGTCGCGCGGGTTCGTGCCCGCCGCGGCAGCCTCTACGGGGACGAGGAGTATCGGAAACTCACGCGGATGAGCCCGGCGGAGATCGCCCGGTTCATGGAGGAGTCGACTTACGCGACCGAGATCAACGCGTTGGGGAGCCGCCACGGCGGCGTCGACCTGATCGAGTACGCGCTGAACCGAAACCTCGCGGCGCAGTTCGAGGCCATCCTCGACTGGAGCGAGGGGTCGCTGTACGACCTCATCGCCCGCTACCTCCGGAAGTTCGACGCGTGGAACGTGAAGACGGTCATCCGCGGCGTCTACACCGACGCGGACCAGTCGGACATCGAAGTCGACCTGATCCGCG
>CAZNOA010000463.1:0-1514 GCA_964574565.1 uncultured Halobellus sp.
CGGTCGATGATCGTGTCGAGCCGCTCGGCGACGGTGCCGTCGATGACGGCCTCCAACTCGTGTGCCTCCTCGCGGAACTCTTCGACCCGTAACACGTTCGCGAGGAAGCGCTCGATGATACAGTACGTCTGGAGGGCGTCCCGCGCGCGAACGATCCCGTCGTCGGTGAGCCTGACCCCCTTGTACTTCTCGTGTTCCGCGAGGCCGCGCTCTTCGAGCTTGCCGATCATCTCGTTCGCGCTCGCCGGGCTCACGTCTAAGGCGTCGGCTATCGATCCGGTCGAGGCGGGACCGTCCTCCTGTTTTTGCACGACGTATATCGCTTTGAGGTACTGGTCTGCGGTGTTCACGGCTGTCCTCTGTTTGTGTTCGATTGCGCCCCGGTCTCTCGACTCATCGTCGTTCCATGACCTCCGTGACCTCGCTGACTCCCTGTGCCTCCTCTTCGCGGATCGTTTCCAGCGTCTCGATCAGGGTCTCGCGGTCGATCGAGAACTCGGCGTCCGACGCCTCGATCGCTTTGATGAGGTCGTCGTAGAACTTGTAGGCGGTCTCCTCGTTACACAGCTGGTCGTACAACACGCCGTCGAAGTCCTCCGGACGGGTCCGACCGTACCGGGCGTCGACGAGCGATTCGATCTCGTCGAACGGAACGCTGTCGACGCCGAGCCCTTCGATGAGCGTCTCCAGCCGCTCGCGGTGTTCGGCGGACTCCTCGGCGGCGTCCGCCAGCAACGCCTCGATCTCGTCGTCGATCTCGTCGTCGAGGCGCTGATAGTGGTGGTGAGCCCGGGCCTCGACGACCTCCTCTAACACGATCCCGATCTGTAACAGTCGGGCGAGCTGGTCGTCGGAGGCGATCCGCTGGCTCACGCTCACCGCGACCACCCGGTATCGGTCGATACGCCCGTTCGCATACACGCCCACTCGGAGGTAGTTCGACTTAAGCGGTTCCCTCCGCTGGGTCGGGCGCAACCTCGCAGTTCGTCGCAACGCGGCGGTAAAAAACGTGGCGGCGAGTCGGTCGGACGGCTACTGCAGGCGTTCCAAGACGAGTTCTTGCACATCGTCGCGGAACTCGTCGACGGCGATCTCCTCGAAGACGGGCACGAAGAAGCCCTCGACGAGCATGTTTCGTGCCGTACGCGAGTTGATCGAACGGCTCTCCAGGTAGAACAGGTCCTCGGCATCGACCTGTCCGACGGTGGCGGAGTGAGACGCCTCGGTGTCGTGGTTGTGGATGATCAGCTTCGGCGACGCGTCGGCCTCGGCGTCGTCCGACAGCATCAGCGTGTTCTCGCGCTGGTAGCTGGAGGTGTTCCACGCGTCCTCGCCGACGTCTTGGACGCCCTCGTAGACGGAGCGTGCGACGTCGTCGAGGACGCCGCGCGTGACCAGATCGGCCGTCGTGTGCTCGGCTTTGTGCCACACGCGCGCGTTGATGTCGAAGTGCTGGTCCTCGGTGCCGAAGAACGTCCCGACGATCTGGCTCTCGGAGCCGTCGCCGTTGAGTT
>CAZNOA010000464.1:0-1504 GCA_964574565.1 uncultured Halobellus sp.
TCGAGGGCGTGAAGATGGCGGCCGCGATCGGCGTCGTCCGGTCGGACGCGATCGCCGCGAGCTGAGGTCTCGAGTGACCGATCCCGAGGCGGTTCGATGATCGAAGTCGACGGCGTCACCTGCCGGTACGGGAACGGGGGCGACAGCAGCGGCGCCGGGGAGACGACCGGTGCCGATCAAAGCGGCGTCACCGCCGTCGACGACGTCACGCTCGCGATCCCCGACGGCGAGTTCCTCCTCGTCGCGGGCGCGAACGGTTCGGGGAAGACGACGCTCGTCCGGACGTTCAACGGGATCGTGACGCCCGATACGGGGAGCGTCGCTGTCAACGGAACCCCCGTCGCCGACGACCTCGTCGCCGCTCGAACCGCGGTCGGGATGGTGTTTCAGGACCCCCGCGACCAGCTGGTCGCCGCGACCGTCGGCGCCGACGTGGCGTTCGGCCCGGAGAACCTCGGGCTCGCACACGCCGAGATCGACCGTCGAGTGGGCGAGGCGCTGGCGGCCGTGAACATGGCCGGTAGGGAGGACGATCGGATCGGGACGCTCTCCGGCGGCGAGCGCGAGCGTGTCGCGATCGCGGGGGCGCTCGCGATGGAGCCGGACCACCTCGTCTTAGACGAGCCGTTCACCGGGCTCGACGAGCCCGCGCGGCAGTCCGTCCTCGACCGCCTGCGAGCGCTCAACCGGGCGGGAACGAGCGTGATCGTCGTCACGCACGACCTGCGGGACGTGTTCGCCCTCGCCGACCGCGTCGTCGGGCTCTCTGGAGGGCGGGTCGCGGTCGACGCGCCGCCGGCCGACGCGCCCGACGCGCTTCCGGGGCTGGACGTGCGGGTGCCCGCGACGGTCGCCGGCTCGTCCGGCGAACCGATCGCGACCGAGCGACCGTTCGACGAGACCGACGAGACCTGTGAGACCGACTCGTGACCCTCGCGTACGTCCCCGCCGAATCCCTCGCGCACCGCTTGGACCCCAGATCGAAGCTCCTCGTGCAGCTCAGCTTCGCTGCCGCCGCCTACGCGCACACGACGCCCCGCGGGCTCGCCGTCCTGACGGTCGTCGCCGCCGGCGCTCTGTGGGCCGCGGACGGCGGCCCCCGCGACCTGTGGGGGTACCGGTTCGCGCTGCCGTTCCTCCTCGTCGCCCCACTCGTGGCGGGGGCGACGCTCGGGGATCCGTGGGTTCGACTCGACCGCGCCGCGGATTCCGCGCTCGCGAGCTACCGCGTCCTGCTCGTGCTCGTCGTCGCCGCCGCGTACGTCAGATCGACACCGGTCCGGGAGTCTCGGGCCGCGATCCAGCACGCGGTCCCGGGGAAGCCCGGCCAGTTCCTCGGGGTGGGCGTCGCGCTCGTCTTCCGGTTTCTCCCCCTGTTGAGGCGCGACCTGCTCGCGACTCGGGACGCGGTCCGCGCGCGGGCCGGCGGTGAGCGCCCCCTCCGCGACCGGATGCGTCTCGTCGCCGTCGGCGGGATCAACCGCGCGTTCGGACGCGCCGACCG
>CAZNOA010000465.1:0-1503 GCA_964574565.1 uncultured Halobellus sp.
GAAGCCGGACGCCGAGACGTACGAGGTGTTCGCGCACAACTTCGAGCGCGTCGAGGCCGGGGAGGCGTTCGCGGCCGCCGACGACGAGCAGTTCCGCGCCGACGACCCCTTCTACCCCGTGTTGCTGTCGCCGTACGGCTACCGCGACCAGTTCGGCTACGTCGCCGACCGCGTCGGAACGATCGAGTGAGCGGCGGAACCGGGCTCGTCACTCGACGAGTTCGATCGTGTCGTCGCCGTTCGGAACCACGCAGATGAACGCGCCCGGCTCCTCGCGTTCGTTTCGGTACCAGTGTTCGACGCCCGCCGGTATCAGGAGGGCGTCGCCGGGGCCGACGACGTGCTCCGTCTCGCCGATCCCGACCACGTACTCGCCCGCGAGGACGTACTGCTCGTGTTCGACCGCGTTCGTGTGCCGCGGGACGTCGGCGCCGGGGGCGAGTTCGAACCGCCGCATCGCGAAGTGGGGCGCGCCGTCCGACTCGCCGATCAGGACGGTCTTTCGGAGCCCCGCGGCGGCGTCGACCGACTCGGCAGTGAGTTCGTCGCCGCGCTTCACGACCGGTTCGGTCCCGTGCGGCCCGCTGTCGGATCCGTCGTTCGGTGTCTCGTTCATACCGACCGATCGTCGGTGGAAGTTATAAATCGTCGCGGCGATCGGCCGGTACGTGTCGCGGCGATCGGCCGGTACGTGTCGCGGCGATGGCTGGCGAGAGTTCGCGTTGCGCACTCCCGGACGTTTAAGCGGTAACCAACCTAACTCGGTGGTATGCGTGGACTCAAGATCGGGACCGTCGTCGGGATCCCGATCCGTCTCAACTGGACGTTTCTGATCGTGTTACCGCTGTTCGCCTACCTCATCGGTTCGCAGGTCGGTGACATCGCCGGCGTGATGAACGATCTCTTCGGCGCCGGCATCGACCCGACAGCGCTCAGCGCCGGTCTCACCCCGTGGGCGCTCGGGTTGGCGGCCGCGCTCGGGCTGTTCGGCGGCGTGCTGCTCCACGAGTTCGGCCACTCGCTGGTCGCGATGCGGTACGGCTACGAGATCGACTCGATCACGCTGTGGCTGCTCGGCGGCCTCGCGAGCTTCACCGAGTTCCCCGAAGACTGGAAACACGAGTTCTGGATCGCGATCGCCGGGCCGATCGTCAGCGTCGCCGTCGGCGTCGTCTGTTACGTCGTCTTCGCGCTCGCGCCCGTCGGGGCGGACTCCGTGCTCTTCGTCTTCGGGTATCTCGCGCTGTTGAACATCGTCCTCGCCGTCTTCAACATGCTCCCCGCGTTCCCGATGGACGGCGGACGCATCCTCCGCGCGCTCATGGCTCGGAACCAGCCGCACGCGCAAGCGACCCAGCGGGCCGCGGCGATCGGAAAGGGGTTCGCGTTCCTGATGGGGCTCATCGGGCTGTTGACGTTCCAGCTGCTCCTCATCGTGCTCGCCTTCTTCATCTACATCGCCGCCTCGGGCGAGGCGCAACAGACGACGCTGAAGGCGGCGTT